>JBFYKS010000244.1:0-9148 GCA_041305785.1 Methanoregula sp.
ATGCTCGTGCGTATCACCGGGTGCCGGTTTTTTTGGGCCGCAACCGGTGAATATCCTCTAACGTAACACAAGTGATCCAAAAAAAGTTGAAATGAAGGGGGTTAGTTCTTCTTTTTGTATACCGCAAAGATGACGGCAAGGCAGCAAATCCCAAGAGCCGTGATGATGGTGAACATGCCGACCGGTGACTGGGGTTGCTGGACAGGAGCAATCTGCGTGGGGACACTCGTGGGAGCAGGGCTCAGAGAGAGAGTCCCGGAAACCTCGGAATGGACGCCGCCCAGGACATTCACCGTTGACTGCCAGTTCTGGTACCCGTTCAGTTTCAGGATGATGACATGGCTCCCCTGCGGTATATCCACAAGGGTCAGCGGGGTGATACCCCGGTAGGCATTGTTAAGGTAGATGTTGGCCCCTGAGGGGTTTGACCTGAGGGTGAGTTCCCCGGTAGTATCCGGTGTTGGGCCGGGCGATACCGGTACCAGGATTGCATGGATATCATACACCATGCCCTCCTTCACGGTAACAGTCCGGGTGAAGGTCTGGTAGTCGGGAAGTGTCAGCCTGACCGTATAGGTGCCCGGCGTTATCTGGTTGATGTCGAAAGACTCACCCAGTGCCACTGTTGTGCCCTGGTAGTTGTTGTTGAGGAAGATTGCAGCTCCAACGGGAGCTGAATCGATCTGGAGCGATCCAAAGCCGGGCTGCGCAGGATATGCACTCAGCGAGGGGGAAACGGTCGATGTCTGGCCTGCAACGATCTGTACTTCCTGTTTTTGGTCATAATACCCTGCTTTCTTGAGGGTGAGTGAATGCGAACCTGCTGCAAGACCCCCGATGATCTGGGGTGTTTTGCCATAGTAGTTCAGATCGATCCAGATACCAGCACCGGAAGGTGTTGAATCAACATCCAGTATGCCGGTGTGTGGGGTGGAGGGGATAAGAACAACCGTAACGGGTGTTGATACACCGGGTCCGCTTGCATAGATCATCTGCGTAGACATGAGGTACCCATCCTTGTAGACCGAAATGGTATGGTAACTATCCGGTTCCGTGGTGAACGTTATTGGGGTGTCATGACAGTTCCAGTGGTCAAGGCATGCCCATGCACCAGAGGGTTCAGATTTGATCTCAAACCATGCGGATTCTGCTGCGGCAGCCGGACTGATACAGGCGGTAATTCCCAGAAGAAGGATCGCGATGACGACCCAGGATTGGATATTTTTCAGGTTGCGTGACATGGGGCGATATGTTTTTTTATCAAAATAATAATATGCCCCCTCTTTCCATTTTTTGCAATTCCTGATGCGCATTATAAGATATCCCGGATTAGTACCATAACCGGAAGTACCGCAACTACGACAAACGCGAGGATTGACGTATGCTGCGTCCAGAAAATGTTGAAACGATCGTAACAACGCACGGTTTTCCGTCTTTTTCAAAGACCTGGAACAGATGGAAGACCGGGACCCCAAAACCGACATTGACTACGAACCCGGGGGAGTATTCATCAATTCTCCGAAGTTCTCCGATCGTCTGTCAGTGACTGCCGATCCCTTCGGAGTATCCCCTATCTCCTCATGGAACGGCGCCAGCAGGCAGACATTGCAAAATTTGTAAACTGAGGGGATAGTATTTATGCGTATAACAAAAGTTCCTATTATCCGAATCTGATAATCCGCTGCAACAATCACGGATGTGTCTGGCACTGGTTAGCAGAATGGGGAAAAAATCAGCAATACCCGAAGAAGACGCACTGACCAAAAAAGAAAGGCGACTCATCAACGTGGGTCTCAGGCGAGTTTGGTTGAAGAGAGGGTGCCGAACACGTCGTAGGGAAAGGGGGCAGACAGTTCTCCCGTTTATCATGATCCGGCAGCTCAGCTCATATCCACAGGGAGCCGGAAAAGACGTGGTGGACCAGAAATGACCGCAAAAAAGAAGTCAGGGGATAAAGAGGAACTACGGAAAAATCCAGGCAGTGCCAGTTCATTTCGGAAAATTGCAGAGAGAAAACTCGCAGAGTCCCCCGGAGTCCCGCCCGGTTTGACGTCCCAGACGGCAGAGGAGCTGATCCATGAACTCCAGGTTCACCAGATCGAACTCGAGACGCAGGCAGAAGAACTCCGGCAGGCACAGGTCTCCCTCACGGAGTCCCGGGACGAGTATCTTGACCTGTATGACTTTGCCCCTGTCGGGTATCTCACTCTCACGGGTGCTGCCCTGATCTCGCGGGCAAACCTTACTGCTGCCATGCTCCTTGGCGTGGAACGGACCCGGCTGAAAAATGCACGGTTCAGGACCCACGTCGTTCCCGAAGATCTCGAACGCTGGGACCAGTATTTTTTAACCTTGAAAAAAACCGATGAAAAACTCACCACAACCCTCCGGCTCATGAGGGCTGACACCTCAGTTTTTACCGCCCGGCTGGAAAGTATCCGCCTCAAAAGCAGCGATGGCATGTCGATCCGGGTGGCAATCAGCGACATTTCCGATCTCATTATGGCTGAAACGGAACTGAAAACCAGCGGAGACCGGATCCGGCTGCAGGCCCGGATGCTCGATGCAGTTGGTGACGCGGTCATCGCGGTCAACCCCGATCGCAGGATCATATTCTGGAACAAGGCAGCAACCCTGACATATGGCTGGACCTCAGAAGAGGTTCTCGGCCATGATACAATCGAGGTTACAGTCCCGGAACTATCAAAGGATAGCGCACGGGAGATCTTATCAAAACTCAGTCAGGGAGAATCCTGGTCCGGTGAATTTCTGGTGCGTCACCGCGATGGCCATCAATTCCCCGTCTATGTAACCGACTCCCCGGTATTCGATGATAACAAAAATCTCATCGCGATCATCGGCACAAGCCACGATATCAGCAGGCAGCAGCTGATCCAGAATGTTTTGGAGCAGAACGAGAAGGAACTCATCAGGGCGCATGAACTGCTGGAAGCCGTAACGAAAGGAACGGACGTGATTATCGCTGCACAGGATGTGAACCTCCGGTATATCTATTTCAACCAGCCCTATAAGGAAGAGATTAAGCGGCTCACCGGCAGGGATCTCACCCTTGGTACCAGTATGATTGATGTATTCGCCGGGACTCCCGAAGAACAGAAAAGGTCCGAAAATGAATGGAGAAAAGTCCTGAATGGTACGCAGGTAGACCAGAGAATTGAATTCAGCACTCCCGGCAATCCCCTCAAGGTCTATCGCGTGCTTCACACCCCTCTCCGGGATGCCCAGAAAAACATCGTGGGTGCTGGAGAAGTTGCCTTCGATATCACAAGGTTTGTGCAGGTTGAGGATTCGCTGCGGGAAACCAAGGAATATCTTGACAATCTCATCACCTATGCCAGTGCACCCATCATTGTCTGGGATCCGCAATTCAGAATTACCCGGTTCAACCAAGCGTTCGAGCACCTGACCGGCAGGAGCGCGTATGAGGTCATGGGAAAACACCTGGACATCCTCTTACCTGAAAAATACCTGTCAGAAGCCATGGATCTGATCCGGAAAACCACCGAAGGCGAGCGATGGGAGAGCGTGGAGATACCCATCCTCCACCGGAATGGCGGGATAAGGATCGTTCTCTGGAACTCTGCTTCGATCTTTGGACAGGACGGAACAACCGTGGTCTCCACGATCGCGCAGGGCCAGGATATCACTGACCGTAAGAAGATTGAGTCCGAGTACCGGAAGCGTTCTGTCGAATATGCAGACATGAACGTTATCCTCCAGCAGGAGATCTGGCAGCGAAAGGCATCCGATACCCTGTTAAAGAACACCTTATCCCTTCTCCATGCGTCCCTTGAATCAACGGCTGACGGGATCTTAGTGGTTGGCAATGAAGGAAAGATTACCAGTTACAACCAGAACTTCATCACCATGTGGAACGTGCCGCATGCCCTGCTGGAAAACGGGGAAGAACGGGACGTTACCAGTTTTGTCCTGCCGCAACTCAAAAATCCCGAAGGTGTTCTTGCCAATAGCAAAGATCTCAATGCCCACCCGGGCCGCGAGAGCTTTGACATGATCGAATTCCTTGACGGCAGGATCTTCGAGCGCTACTCAAAACCCCAGAAAGTCGGGGATACTATCGTCGGAAGGGTATGGAGTTTCCGGGACATCACCGATCGCAAACATGCCGAGGAGAAACTGGTCTCCTCCCTGCAGGAGAAAGAGGTACTGCTCCGGGAGATCCATCACCGGGTCAAGAACAATCTCCAGCTCATCTCCGGCCTCCTCGACATGACAAGGATGCGTACAGCAGACGAAGTAACGGCTGCAATCCTTACCGATATGATGCTCAAGATCCAGACCATGGCACAGATCCATACCCGGCTGTATGAGAGCAAACAGTTCGGGAAGATCAGTATCACCTCCCAGTTCCGGGACCAGGTCGATTCGCTGATGAATATTTACTCGAAAAAGGGGCATGAAATAACCTGCGAGATCAATCCCGATGATGTGTTCCTCCCCGTTGACCAGGCGCTTCCGTGCGCACTGGCGGTCAATGAGATCCTTTCAAATGCGTATAAACATGCCTTCATCGGGAGAAAACACGGGAAAATTGAGGTGTCTGCGGTACAGGAAGATGGCCATATCGGGATAACCGTTCACGATGACGGGGCAGGGTTGCCGGAAAATTTTGAATTTCACCGGGAGAACAGCCTTGGGCTCAAACTGATCCGGACACTTGTACAGCACCAGTTGCGGGGAACGATCCGGTTCGAGAACCGGAATGGTACAGAGATACGGATACAATTCCCGCTGGCACATGAGGAGGGGAACTGATTATGGCAAAGATACTGGTGGTTGATGACGAAGCGATCATCACGATGCAGCTGGAAGAGCGCCTGTGCACCATGGGATATACCGTAACCGGCATGGCAGCGTCCGGAGAAGATGCGGTTGAGAAGGCACGGAATACCCGTCCCGACCTGGTACTGATGGATATCGTGATGCCCGGAAAGATGAACGGAATCGAAGCGGCAAAGATCATCAATGGGGAACTGGATATCCCGGTCGTTTTTGTCACCTCCTATGCAGACGATACTATCATTGAAAAAGCAAAGAACGTCCGGCCTTACGGCTATATCGTGAAACCCTTCAACGAGCTGGAGATCAAGGCTGCCATCGAAGTGGCACTGTTCCGGAAAGCTACGGAGGTTGAGGAGCAGGAGCGTCTTCTGGTCACCCGGCAGAAACTATCCCAGAAAATGGCAGAGGAAACCGGGGTACAGGATGGCGGCGCATATCTCGATCTGCCGGAGATCAAGACGATCCTGTTAAAAGATATCTTCACGGACATCGTCCTCTTCCTGTATACCGATGAGGTAGCAAAAGAGCCGATCTTTAAATTCTCGTTAGAGGAGAGCCTAAAAAAAGGTGGCCGCAACCTGTTTGCCTATTCCCGTTCAACGCTGCTGAGGTACTTCCCGCGAGAGATATTTAAAAAAGAGTTATTCACCCACCGGATCAAGCAACACGAAGCGTCTGCCCTCCTGCCAATCCTTGAAAAGTGCACCGGGTCCCTGCTGTACCCGGGCTCCACGGAATCCCTCCAGTTACTCCTCGACTTTTCCGATATCGAGGATTATAATGACATCATTGCCATCCGGGATCTCATTCTTGCAAAGAGAGGAAGCAAGACTCCCGTTTCCGGGATCATTGCCCTGAATATCGGGAGGATCGATCATACCCGGATCAAGACCCTTGCCGAGGGCATCCCCAAGATCATCGTCTCAACCGGTAAGGATACGACACTCTCGTTTGCACACCAGACATTTCCGGCCGATTCCGTCTCCGTTGTGCCCCAGTCAACGATCGATGAAGTCGTGAAAAAGTCTTTAGAGCCGGTGGTCCTCTCCTTCCTCGACAAACCAATCTCCGGGTACGATATCGTCCACGAGATCCACAGCAGGTACAAAGTCCTCATCCCCCAGGCACGGGTATACACACTCCTCCATGATCTCATGGATCACGGGTATCTCGAGATCCGGGTATCAGGAAAATCCAAGCTCTATTGCCCTACGGAAAAAGGAAAAACGCACATCCGCAAGAAACGGGATGACTACAAGCAGGTGATCCAGCATATTATGGGCGAGGGAAACGGGATCCGTGCGGCAGACAAGACAGAGAAGCAAAACTGACATTTTTTGGTCTCACCATCCTGCCACCAGGATCCGTTGAGCTCGTGACACCATATCTACCGGGCTCTCTTGGGAACCTGATGAGATCGCCCACCCTGCTTTTTGTGGTACTCCAGGAGAATCGCCGGTGCCCCCGCCCCAAACAGGGTCAGGGCTGGCGCAAGGGTGGCGTTGGATCAAAAAAAAGGTTGCTGAAGGTGACTTTTTCCCTTAACCAAAAAAAGGTATTCCCTTAAAGGGTTCTCCCGCTCACTTGTCCCGCCGGGCATAGGTCATTATTGCAATACCAACGAGTACCAGTGCTGCAAGTGCCCCGCCAACAACCATCATCGTTGAAATCGGCGTGGCGGATGATTGAGTGGTTGTATCTGCTGCCGTGAGTACCGGTGCAGCCGCAACCGTCGGGGCATGGACGGGTGCAGACTGGACGGGGATGAGGGTTCCCTGGGGGGTGACTTCCACAAAGACCGTCAGAGGGATAGGGGCATTTGTTCCCCGCTGCTGGGATGAACTGGTCTTGAAGATGGTGTCAGAACCGTACTGGTTCCAGACCGTCAGCCGGACATCGTACGCACCCTCGAAGGGGTACGTGTGGACCGGGTTCTGCAGCGTGGAAGTCTGTGCATCACCGAAATCCCATAACCAGGAGGTCGGGTTCCCCTGGCTTAAGTCCTGGAAGGTCACGACAAAGGGTACTTTTCCTCTCCGATCATCTACCGTGAACTGGGCGATGGGCGTCTGGGTTACCGTGATGTAATCCACTTTTGTCTCCCGATCCTCTCCATTGGCGTTGGTTGCAGTCAGGGTAACCGTATACCGGTTGGTCATCTCTGTTCCCGAGGTAGTGTAGATATGCGAGGGATTCTTCTGGATCGAACTGGTTCCATCGCCAAAATCCCATCTCCATCCGGTCGGGTTGCCGGCAGACAGATCGCTGAACTGCACCGTGAAGGGTGTCACTCCTTTGGTCTTGTCGGCCTCGAAGTTGGCGTCCGGGAGGTTTACCACGGTGATGTAGTCTTTCTTGGTATGGGTATTGGAGGTATACCCGTCAGAAGCGGTCAGCCTCACCGTATAGGTGCCTTCCTGGCGATAGACATGATCGGGGTTCTGGCCGGTGCCGCTGGTCCCGTCACCGAAGTCCCATCGCCAGTCGTTGGGAGACATTGTTGAAAGGTCCGTGAAGTGCACGTACTGGTTCACACTCAGGCGGGTCCGGTCAGCCCTGAAGTCAACCCGTGGCCCTTCCAGGACCGTAATGAGGTTGGACTTTATCTCAGTGTCCTGGCCGAAGGGGTTTGTCACGGTAAGGGATACGGTATAGAGTCCGTCACGGTAGTAGAGGTGGAGCGGGGGCTCCTGTCCGCTGAAACTCGTGCCGTCGCCAAAGTCCCAGATCCAGGAAACGGGGTTGCCGATCGAGGTATCGGTAAACTTAACGTACTGGGTACGGGTTCCAACCTGGTGGGATGGGATCTTCGTGACAAAATCAGCAGTTGGTGGGACGCCTACCGTGATATAGTTCACTTTCTTCTCGGTATCCCTGCCGTTGATGTTTGCTGCCGTGAGGGTAACCGTGTAAATACCCTTTACCGTATAGACCTTGGTCGGGTTCTGTTCTGCTGAGGTTGATCCATCGCCGAAATCCCATTCCCATGCTACCGGTGAATTGAGGGTTTTATCCATGAATTTTACCGGTGAGTTTTCACTCACGGTAGTCCTGTCAGCAACAAACTCCGCTGCCGGTACACCGCCAACAACGATAGTCTGGGTTGAACTGTCCTCAAGCAACCCCCGGGTAACCGTCAGCGTGACATCAAAGACACCTGCCCGGTTATACGTATGAACCGGATTGGGTGTCCCTGTCGATGTGCTCCCATCGCCGAAGTACCAGGTCCAGGTTTCGGGGCTGCCGGTCGAGAGATCGGCTAACCGCACCACAAGCGGAGCAGTACCGGATTTCGGATCTGCCGAGAACTTTGCCTTGAGGGGGGGCATCACGTGAATGTAATAGTCATTCCTGGCCGTTGTTGCGCCATACTCATTGGTTGCGGTAAGGCTCACGGTATAATCCCCGCCAGCCCAGTACGTGTGCTGCGGGTTCTGCTCGGTCGATGACTGGCCATCACCAAAGTTCCAGTTCCACTTCACCGGATAACCGGAAGAACGGTCGGTGAAGACCACGGTGAGGGGTGCATTACCGGATGTTGGTATCCCGGTAAAACCCGCATTCGGAGCCATACCAACCCAGATATAATTGGTTTTGGTCTCAGTACTTGAACCATAATAATTCGTTACGGTAAGGCTGACGGTATAGGGCCCTTTACTTGTGTAGGTATGCCGGGGGTTTTGCTCGGATGAGGTTGCCCCGTCACCAAAGTCCCAGACATAGGAGAGGGGAGTCGTACCGGTTGAGTGATCCCGGAACGTGACCGTTGTTGGAACCGTGTTGTATGCATAGAGTGCATCAAAATTGGCATCAGGGGCCAGACCTGCCGTGATATACCCGAGTTCCTCCGCAGTATCGGCAGCGCAGGCTGCAGGGATCATCAGGGCGATGAGCAGGATGATCAATCCTGCCTGTACACCAAAACTCTTGAGCGTCATGTCTTTCACGAACCAACCGTATCGCAAGCACGGTATTTCATCATTGGGGGTTTTTGCAATTTCTGAAAAGAGCCCCGGGCAGGGACCTTTGAGGACAGTATTCGGGTTTTTTTCGCACCGGGACAGAGAGATCACCGGACCCGGGTGCACCAGGGGTAGAGAACCTGGGCCGGAAATAATCCATAATTTCCTGCCCATACAGGAGATCAACTCTCACCCTTGCAAAGAAGAGGGTCTTAAGGGTCCAGGTTGATGGGGGCCCGACAGATCACGGGGGCGAAAACATCATGACGTACATTCAGGTAGTCAGCCCATAAGGCTGCCGTGACGGGCACACCCGGGGGTCATGAATCCACAAACCGGCAATGACCATCCCCTAACGTGCA
>JBFYKS010000245.1:0-7518 GCA_041305785.1 Methanoregula sp.
AGTTCTCGCAGGGCGTTATCGCATCCGAAAGCCCGACCATTGCGCAGGCGCTCCTGGGCCGTACCGCCCCCATCAGGTGCGAGAAGGATACGGGCGAGCATGGTTGTGTTAAAATTATTTCAGCCGATTTTCATCGTTCGGGTTTGGACCTGCGTTCATGCATGTTTCTCCAGAGCATGAAAAAGGGGGACGGAGTATCATTTGCGTTGTCGCACCCGAATATGCTCTGCACTATCTCCGTATCTTTTTCACCGGTTCCCGGATATAGATGATCTTTCCCACATTGTCCCGGGACTGCCGTTCGTCGATCTCGAACAGGTCAAGGGAACGGATAAGGTCAAAGAATTTCTTGAACCCGTAGTTCCGCGCATCGAATTCCGGGCTCTTCTTCTGGATGTTCTGGCCCACAAGGCCGAGTTCGGCCCAGCCCTGTTCATCGGATGAATCCTCGACACTGTTCTTTAAGAGTTTCAGGAACTTCTGGTCTTTTTTCATGTCCTTGAAAACAGTAGCATCCCGGTATACCGGGGCGGTCGTCCCGGCCGGTTCGGTGGGCCGCAGGATCTCGGTATAAATGAACTTGTCACACGCATCGACAAAGGACTTGGGCGTCTTTTCTTCCCCAAACCCGTACACCATCAGGCCGGACTCCCGGATCCGGGATGCGAGACGGGTAAAATCGCTGTCGCTTGAAACCAGGCAGAATCCGTCAAGATGGCCGGTATGGAGCAGGTCCATCGCATCGATGATGAGCGCACTGTCCGTGGCATTCTTTTTGGTGGTATAGTTGAACTGCTGGATCGGGATGATCGAATTCGATAACAGCACATCTTTCCACCCCTGGAGCTGGGGGGTGGTCCAGTTGCCGTAGATCCTCTTGACGGACGCCACGCCGTACTTGGCAACCTCGTCAAGAAGGTTCTTGATGATGCTTGACTGGGCGTTATCCGCATCAATGAGGACCGCAAGGCGTTTCTGGCGTTCTGCCGGGAGCGATTGGTAATCCATTGGTTCACCATTCTGTGTTTCAGGATTTAATCTTTGAGGATTGGGGCCGGATAAGACTCTCCACCCGCGTTGCTGCGTTTCCCTTTTTTTATCGCTGTCCGCAGTGTCGCTGTTACGGGAGCCGGCGATTAAGAACCCTGTGCCGGAAAAGGAAGCGTGCCCCCATCGCAACATCAGACCTGCACTGCGATCTTCCTGTGCTGTTCGACGCTAAAAAAATTTTCGTGCATCAGTTCCACAAACCGGTGCTTTATATCCCCTTAAGACCCGTATAATTCCCAAGGAAGCTGAAATGAATACCCCCTCCCGCCGTCAGAATCGCAGCAGGATCCATCCATCCCTGCCCGGAATTCTTGCCCTCGTTTTCCTTCTCGTTGTCCTGGCTGTGCCGAATGCAGGCGCCAGCGACAATAATCAGACCGATAACACCTACTGCCAGGGCCGGTTCAACCTTGCACCGGATAACCGGATCAACATCTCGGTCCCCACGGTCGTTGATATCAATTTGGCGAACGGTAACCTGCTCGTCCGCGGGCAGATCCCGCTCGTGGTGAGGGACGGCCCGGGCAATACCGCGGGCTGCCGGATGCATACCGACTGGCACTATGCCTACGACGGGCTCAACGCGCTGATGCAGGGAAAAAAGGACTTCGTCCCGGCCTACTTCAATGAGCAGAACAGGAACGCGGAGAAGAGGGCGGCACTGGCGTCGGCCATGGCGGCGTTCGACCTTGACGACTATGAGGTGATAGATATCAGCCTCCTGAACTCGAACTCCCCCAATATCGACATGCAGGAGTTCGACACCATCAAAGGCGCATTCGCCGGGGTGTCTTCCGTGTGCAATGCCACGCCCGCGGATGCGATGTTTTATGGCAGGAACGGGCACGCCATCCTCTCGGACTTCTATTTCTGCCGGGATGGCGAGAATGGCGAGACGTGCCGGAAGTCCATGGTCATGGACCTCCCCAACGGGGAGACCGGAAAGACCTGCAGTTATGCGGCCCGCATCGACCAGATTGTTGGCCTGATGGAGGAAAACGCAGAGGATCAAAAAAAGAAGCGGCTCATCTATTATCATTGCAGCCAGGGCTCCGACCGGACGGGTTCGGTCACGATGGGCTATCTCCAGAGGACGATTACAGGCCTCAGTTATGTCCATGCCCTTCATTACGCCCAGTTCCTGGGAAAAGAGACGCAGGGGAATGATGCCATGTGGCCGGTGGGATACGGTGCGGATCCTGCGGCGCTTGCCTACTGCCACTACATCGGGGCCGACTGTACAACAACGGAAGCGCCCCGTATCCTCCTGCCGGGCAGCGACACCCACTCCCACCTGCCGGGACAGGAAGATCCGGTGATCACGCCGTCCCCGACTGTCGCACCGGTACCCGTCCAGACACCGGTCCCTACCGAACGGTACAACCCGCAAAACACCGACAGCGTGAATTTCTGATCTGCGGGCACGGGAGCGAAACGGGGTCTGAAATATCCCGTTTTTTCCTCATATGAGGATCTTTTCCTTACGGCTTATCCGGCAACCTGTTTTACCGAAGTGGCCGGATCTTTTCAGGAAAACTTCCCTCTCTCAAGAACGCACCAGATCTGCATACCCTTTAAGCGGGACTACCGAAACGGGTAGACAACACCTGAACTGAATTCTCTCTCCAGGATCTTTTCCCTCCTCCTGTCCGACAGAGCGCAGGATCCAAAAATTTACCTCAGGTCTCTTTACCGGCATCACGACAGGTCTCCATGCCTGCCCGAAGGTTCCGTACCTGTACGATAATTACGGGAGACGTCCGGACGAAATCATCTCACCGATCTTGTATCCCCCGTGATACACCCGGGCAGGAACAACACCGTTTTCTCTCGTCAGCACCAATACGTATTCAATGAAGAGTCCCCGGGCTTGGCAGCGCCTCACCGTCAGGGCCAAGATCCTGCTGGTCTTTCTCTCAATCTCGATGGCAGCCCTCGGCATTGTCGGCTTTCTGGCATTCTCGACCATGAGCGATATGGGAACGTATGCCCTCGAGAGCAGCGAACACCTGGGGAGCCGTGCGGTATCGGACAGCACCTCGGCACTCAAAGCCAATGCCGAATCATCGCTGCTGCGCCTTGCCATGGACCAGGCCGATATCAGCAACGTGGTCTTTTTGCAGGTGTCTTCCGAGATGAATACGCTTGCCGGCTTTGTGCGTACGGTGCACCAGCGCCCGGCATCTCCTGCAACCCGGGCACTCTATTCCCAAAGCGAACGCCCTCAGGACCCGGGCCATTCCTCGGTCTACATCCTTGCCCCCGGGGTAACCCGGGAATCGGTGGGAGACGAATTGTCCGCGCTCTCCTCAACCGATGACCTGCTGCATCCCCTGCTCGCGTCCGATCCCCGCCTCACCCAGGCCTATCTCGGGACCGGCTCTGGCATCCTGTGGGTTGCGCCGTGGGTAGATGGCGTCCCCTCCACCTATGATCCCCGGACCCGCGACTGGTTTATCCGGGCACAGGACGCGGATAAGCTCGTCTGGTCGGATCCCTATATCGATGCCAGCGGGAAAGGGCTCATGGTCACCTGCTCGCGACCGGTGGGTATGGGTGAGTCGGGATGGACATGGGTTGTTGGCACGGACGTGACCCTTGAGACCATCAACTCCCAGATCATCAATACGCAGGTCGGCGAGCGGGGGTATGCCGTCCTCATCGACAGCCGGGGAAATGTCATCTCCCGCCCCGGTATCGCGACGGGTGACCAGAAGTGGGACGAGTCATTTTTTGCCGAAAACCTGCTGTCGGTTGAAAATACCGGGCTCAGGGCGGTTGCCCAAAAGATGATCGCTGGCAGGAGCGGTACGGCACGGGTTGTCCTTGGCGGCGAAGAGAAGTATATCGCGTATGCCCCGGTCCCAAGCGTGAACTGGAGCCTTGCTATCGTTATGCCGGTCGATGATATCATCGCCCCGGCAGAAGAGACCCGGGCACGGATCGTGACGGCGACCGATGAGACCGGGACCTACTTAAACCAGCAGATGAACGCGGCAAAGAGCCTCTTTTTTGCCCTCTTTGTGATCCTGTTTGTCATCGTAACCATCATCTCGGTCCTGTTTTCCCGGATAATCACCCGCCCGGTCGAGGAACTCCGGCGCGGGTCCGAAGCGATCGGTGCCGGGAACCTTGAACACCGGGTCCAGGTGACAACGGGCGATGAGTTTGAGGATCTTGCCACCTCGTTCAACACGATGGCAAAAAACCTTAAAAATTATCTGGATGAACTCCAGCGCACAACCGCAGAAAAGGAACGTTTTGCTAAAGAGCTGGAGATTGCAAAAGGGATCCAGCAGAGTTTCCTCCCCGACTCGGCACCGGAGATCACCGGGATCGAACTGGTTGCAACAAATGTTCCCGCGCTCGAGGTTGGCGGCGATTTCTATGATTTCATTCCGGTTGCAACCGACCAGTGGGGGCTTGTTATCGCCGACGTGTCCGGCAAAGGCGTTCCGGCAGCACTCTTCATGGCGCTCTCCCGCACGCTGATCCGGGCAAGCACGCTGGTCAACGCAGATCCGGCGCTCTCGATTGCGCATGCCAACCGGATGATCTACGAGGACTCGAAATCCAATATGTTCGTCACCCTCTTCTATGCGGTCCTTGATTCACGAAAAATGACGCTCGACTATGTCAATGCCGGGCACAACCCGCCGCTCCTCCTCCAGGGGGAGTCATCGACCGTCCGCCTCCTCAAGGCAAAAGGGATCGCTCTTGGGGTCATCGATGAGGTTGACCTCCAGTCCGTAAGGGTGAACTTACACCCTGGCGACGTGCTGGTGCTCTACACCGATGGAGTAACCGAAGCAATCAACAAGGCTGAAGAGGAGTTTGGGGACGAGCGGTTGTTTGAGATAATCACAAAAAACCGTCACCGCCCGGCACAGGAGATCATGGATGAGATTCTTGGCGCTATCACGTCCTTTGCCGGGGACACCCCGCAGTTTGACGATATCACCCTCATGATCCTTCGTGCGGTATAACCCCCTGCGGCTCTTTTTTTGGGTACCTTTTTTTAGGGCAGAAGGGGATGCCCTGCGGCGAGATGGCAAAAAGTGCCAGCGGCTCTGGTATTGTTCCCTGAAAGGATCTATTGGGAGATTTCTCTCTAGTTTGACCGGAAGTCCCTGCGCTCACCGATCTGCTGGCGCCACATTGCGTAATACAGCCCCTTCTGGTCAAGCAGCATATCATGAGAGCCGATCTCGACGATCTTTCCCGCCTCCATGACATAGATAACATCCGCGTGCAGGATGGTTGAGAGCCGGTGCGCTATCAGGATGGTGATCTGGTCCCGGGTCATGGAAATATCCCGGATCGTGTGCGTGATCTCCTCTTCGGTCAGCGAATCGAGTGCAGATGTTGCCTCATCAAAGATCAGCAGCCGGGGATGGCGCAGCAGGGCCCGGGCAATGGATATACGCTGCTTCTCCCCGCCGGATAACATCATCCCGCCCTCCCCGATATAGGCATCAATACCCTGCGCAGAAGCGGCAACAATCCCGTCGCATGCAGCCTTGTGCAGGGCATCGCGGATATCAGTGTCGGTTGCATCCGGCTGAACGAACAGGAGGTTCTCCTTGATTGTGCCCGAGAAGAGCTGGGCGTCCTGCGTAACGAGCCCGATCTGGCGGCGCAAAGGATTGAACCGGATCAGGGATGAGGGGTGGCCGTGAAAATAAATCTCCCCGCTGTCCGGACGGTACAATCCCACCAGGAGTTTCATGAGGGTTGACTTGCCGGCACCGGAAGGGCCAACAAACGCAATAGTCTCGCCAGCCTTCACGGAAAATGAGATCCCATCGATGGCGTTATACCGGGAACTCCGGTGCCGGAAGACAACTTCATCAAACCTTATATCGTCAAGCTCCTCGACCCCAATCGGGTTATCCGGCGGGATCTCGATCTGTTTCTGCATCAGCTGGTCGAAATTTTCCAGGGAGGCTTCGGCCTCGCGGTAATTCACGATGATGGTGCCAAGATCCTGCAACGGTACAAAGATGATGGCAGTGATGGCCTGCATCGAGACCAGTTCTCCCGTTGTGAGGACGTTATGGAAGATCAGCCAGAGGAGGATGAACAGTATCGACTGCTTGAGAACTGAGAGTGTTGTTCCCTGGAGAAACGTCAGGAGACGGACCCGTTTTATCTTGATGATCTCCAGGTTGAAGATCTTCATATTCTGTTGTCGCAATCTCCGGATCTCAGGGTAGGTGAGACCAAGGCTTTTGACCAGCTCGATGTTCCTCAAGGATTCGGTGATCACCCCCGCGATCTCATTGGTCTCGCTGTTGATCTCTACCTGCGTATTTTTGATCTTGGTCGAGAGCAGCCATGAGAGGGATCCGAGGACAAGGATGCCGGTGACAAAGACCGGTACCAGAAGCCAGTTCATGGTTATGGAATAGATGATGAGAAAACCGATCCCGACAAACGCGGAGAAGAGGACATTGATGAAGGCATTGAAGAAGATCTGGGTGTCCGCCCTCACTCTCTGGAGTATTGATAATGTCTCGCCACTTCTCTGGTCCTCGAACTCATCGTAGGAGAGGCGGAGCGTCTGGGCGAGCCCGTCGTTGTATATCTGCATCCCGAACATCTGGACGGCCAGGCGGGCAAAATAGTCCTGGAATGTTTTGGCAAGCCGGGCAAGCACCGCTATTGCTACGGCCACCCCGAGCCAGAAGAGCACGCCTGAGACCCGTGCTTGTTCCGGGATGCTGCCCGGGTTTAAGGCATAGTTATCGATGATCTTCCCGAAGATTATCGGGTCGATGAGGTTCAGCAGCTGGCTGACTCCCGCTAAGATAAGGGCAGCAACGATGAGCCATTTCTGCGGCTTTAAGTATTTCCAGAGGATCGTCATTCTGCTGGCAATCGGCATTATCCTATTTTCTCATATATAAGTGATGGCATGGCTTGGCAACCAAGAACCTGTCGCGATGAAATCCGGGCTGCAATCATCTATTCTCTGATTACCCTTGCGACCATGATCGTGTTCGGGGCGCCCACTCCCGGGGATGGCAAAGTCCATCGCAGGGGGTTTTTGGGAATAAAGCCGCTGTCAACGTCTTTATCGAAATCCGAATTTCCCCCTGCAAATCAGAAAAGAGCAAAAATTTTCACCTATCCGGTAATTAAAAACGTACCGCCTCCAGCCAATCAGCAGGAGAATGTCCTGTTGCTAAAAAAAGGTTATGCGCCGGGGAACGACTGCCCCTCAGCCTGCCCTCCGCAGGGCAGCGAGAAATGGAGCTGCTCGATCAACCACCGGTTACCGGTGTCCCACAGCACCATGGTCGATCTGCCGTAAAGTGTCTCCTTTTTTGATCCGTCAACCGTGAAGGTCATCGTGCTTTTTGATGTTGCCCAGGCGACCCGCCCGTCGCCGAAGATCTTCTGGTCCGAAAACACGACAGAAAGAATGTCCGCCTGGGTAATATCACGCCTGATCTGCCGGATGAA
>JBFYKS010000246.1:0-6065 GCA_041305785.1 Methanoregula sp.
CAGTGATACAACCGCGATGATGATAATTCCGGCAAAGAGAACCCAGAGGGCTGCCGGCATCCAGAAGAGCGGGCTTTTGCCGGTGAACGCTGTGCCGCCACGGTTGATTCCCCGGGCGGTATTGTACGCCGTGGCGATGGAGTATACCCAGATCACGAGCAGCAGGAGGCCGCAAACCGCGGCAACCGCCATCAGGATCATCCCGGAACCCCGGACCATAACCATCAGCATAAGGCTGACAACCATGATCCCAAAACCTGCGGCAATCACGTATATCCCTTCAGCAGTCCTGCCGTTATACCACTGCCCCCACCCGGGGAAGAGGAATGCACAGGCAGCAGCAAGGAGCGGGTTGCGGAGATCCTTCTTTCTCTCGCTCCTGCGGGATTGCACGGATGGCCGGGAACTTCCGGGCGAAAGCGCAAAGGAATGCCCGCAGTACGGGCAGGAATCATTATCGGCTGCGGTCAGTTGCGAACATTCCGGGCAGGATTTGAGGTCCACGCGAAGACACCTATACTCATATCAGGATATATCGTTATAAAACAACCGTTTTTAATTTTTCCCCTCCTATAGAAAATCTCTCGTATGCGGCCACCGCCCCTCATCTGCCACTTTCACCCTGCCCTTACCCCATTCTCATTATCCTGCCTGTACGATCAGTATCCGGTGATGCGACATGAGACGGATGGAACTCGATACTGTGATCCTCCGGTGGAAGAAGACCACCCGGGCACTGAAGATCCACGAGCAGGAGTACGGGCGGCACCTGACAGATGTGCTCGAACGGGTGACCGATGCCCAGCTGGTGCATTTCCAGGATCCGGTTGAGGCAGCCGCGTTCTTCTGCATGCTCGACCTGCTGAAGCGGACCCAAGAGAGTACCGGCCGGTCTGCGGTGGTGGAACCCGGAGGTGCAGGACAACGCCCTTTACCGGGGCTCTTCTGACCGGCAGCTGCCAGGCCCGGGGGGAGTTCCGGTGATCCTGGTGTGGGGGCGTTCACCCGTACTTGAGCAGGAATGAGATGAGGAGGAACCCGAAACCAAGGAAACAGAGCAGGAAGAACTGGAAGTAGAGTGAGTCCATGAGGGACGGCAGCGCGAACTGGAGCCCGGCCCAGAGCGCCGTGGAGAGGATGATGGCGATGACGATTGTCAGGGGGCTGATCCCCGATCGCTTCTTTTTTAGTTCCAGCACAAGAGGGTATCTGCCCCCGGGATTTATGATAGTTACGAAAACCCCGCAGGGATCCTCTGCGAACCGCGAAAACCCGGGTCCCGTGCGTATGCCCGTGTACCTCTTACTGCCGGGGTGGCGGGCTTCCCGTTACGGTACGGCTGCGGGACTGCCGGCAGCGTTTTTTCAGGGCATACCCGCTGAGCACCCCCGCGAGTGCACCGGCACCGGCAAATCCCGGTGTCCGGGCCGCGGACGTTGCCCCGTCATCCGGCATGCCCTCCCCGCCGCCCGTGGCCCCGGGCGCAGAAGGCGGGGTGATCTGTACGGGTCCTTGCCGGGAGGTCATTGCCGGTGGGGCGCTACGACCCGGCTCCGGTTCCCGCAGGGCAAAGACATGAATGATCGGCTGGTCCCCGTCAGCAAAGGGTTCGGCGATATAGAGGATGCCCCGTTCGCGGTCAAACGCCACTGCCCCGACATGCATCTTCTGCCAAGGCTCGGTGATATGCCAGAGGTACGGGTCAAGGTTCATCTCCGCGTATGGCTGGGGTTCGTGGGGCGCCAGGGTGCCGGCAGCGACCCGGGCAAGGTCATCGGGGCGGTAGAAGTACAGCACGCCCTCAAAGGACTCCGCCCACCAGCCGCGTTCATTGTGCGGGGCCGGGGGAAAGTCGGGGAAGGGCGGCTCGTCCGGCCAGACTACCCCGTTTGAGAACCCGTACCAGAAGTTCCCCCGCCCTTTGGTGCCGGCAAAGATGACCGCGGCGCTGTCACCCGCGGTGAGCCACGCCCCGCCGGACCATTCGTCAGCGCTCGTGTAGCCCCGCATAACCCGATCCCGCCCGTCCTCTTCGTAGCCTTTGCCATAGAGGAGGAGCGGGGTGACGTGAGCGAGGCGGGCGTTCCGGGCCGGCGGGTTCCCGTCAAGCCACGGCCCACAGGCAAAGAGGGAGGGTCCGCTGCCCCCGAGGCTCCCGTCCCGGAACCGGCCGGTGGCGAGCCGGAGCCCGGGGGTATTCTCCTGCGCCCACGCCTCCGGTATCTCAAAGAGGTAATCGTTGGTGGCAAAGTTCTCAAAGTCCGCAAGGTACCATGGCCCCTGCACGGACGGGCTGGAGAGCGTCAGTTCGCTCCATGCATGGGACGGCACCTGCTCGTACTGGTAGTGTTCCCCCCATGCGATGTACAGCTTGCCGGATGACTGGCCGTTCTGGGCCGGAAGATACGCAAGGTCAACGCGCTGCGGGAGCCCGTCATCGGCGGGAGTGAAGATCCCCCGCGTGATAGCGGCAAACGGCTGGAGGGTTGTTGCCGTATTCAGGTCGTTTACCGATCGTGATGCGGAGATGACCGGTGCGGGGATGCTGATCTCCGTAACCTCGCAGCGCTGGTCGTTTCCTGTGCCAAAGAGCGAGCCGGGATACCCGTCACCGGCACCCCCCGTGTCGCCTCCCGGGTAATAGGCAAGGCCGGTGGCCCCGAAGTTCCAGCCCTCGCTGTCATGGGGGAGCAGAAAGGCACCGCGGTATTCGAGATCGCCCGGCTGCAAAAGACTTCCCGCGGCCGGTACGGCGGGGCAGAGTGCAGCACAGGTCAGGAAAAAGAAGAGCACGAGATGACAATACCGTTCATACCCGGTCCTGTTCATGTATGAGGATCCTGTGCAGGTTATAATAAACATTGCCACCGGGCCGGCCAGGTGAGATATCAAAAAAGGGGGGGGTCATTATTATTTCTTACCGTAGACTTTCTCCGGGTCGAAGAGTTTTGTCCCCACCACAGTGCCGTCAAGGGTGCGGTAGAAGCAGGAACGGTAGCCCATGTGGCAGGCAGCACCGGTCTGTTCGACGGCATAGATGAGACAGTCCTCGTCACAGTCGGTGAGGATCTTTGAAACTTTCTGGAAATGGCCGCTCTCCTCGCCTTTCTTCCAGAGTTTCTTCCTGCTCCGGCTGTAATAATGGGCAAAGCCCGTCTCCCGGGTCAGCCGGACCGCCTCATCGTTTGCATAGGCCATCATCAGTACGTCTTTTGTCTTCTCATCCTGCACGATGACGGGGATGAGGTTGTTGTCGAATTTTAAGGTCAGCATGGTATTTCCGTCCTAGACAAAAAAGTTCATGAGTGCAAGCAAAAAGTCGCCAAAGAGAATGGCAGTGACAAACCCTGCGGTGATGGGGATGATGAACGGCACGGCATACGAGATCCAGACCGTGCCGGCCTTCCGGTACAGGGCGAGTTCCGTTTTGAACTCATTCGGGTGCTCGCGGAGGTCTTTTGTGTAAACCCGGTTCTCCCCGGCGTACATGCGCCGGATCGCGTCCCAGAACCCGATGAACTTCCGCGACACGACTCCATCCTTCTCTTCAAAATCCTCCATCACAAATCCCCACTCCTTCTCGATGGCGTCGCCGTTGACCGGGAACCCGAAGAAGAGGTACATGAGCGGTGCATGGTTCCTGCGAAGGATATTGACAACAAAGATCCCGACCGGGGTGACCAGGTTGAGGAGCAGCGCGTTGATCAGTACCGAAAACGCAAGGAACCCGAGTGGCGGAGTGCCAAGAAGCGGTTCGAAGGGAAAGACCGGCACACAGAACGCGATGAAGATGAGCGCCCACGCGTCAGCTCCGCCAAAGAGGTGCATCCGGCCAAAGGTGTAAAAGACCCCGCAGAAGACCGAGAGCAGGAGGATAACGAGTGCCGGAGATCCCCAGCCATCCGGGGTAATGAGCATCTGGATCGCGACGATTGCAAAGATCAGTATGATCAGGATAAAGTACCAGCGGCCGATGACTTCAGCCATCGTATCGCGCCGGATCTTCCTCTTCTCATCCTCGTCAAACCTGCCCCGGTATTCCAGGTAGGAGACGTACCCGAATATCCCGGCAAACATGGCGTACCACGGGACAACCTGGAAATTGATCGAGGGAGCAAGGACAAACCACGAGAGGGCCGGAAGGATGAGGACAATCGCCAGAAACCCCCAGATATTCTGCCTCCGGTAATAGCCGGTCAGGTACAGCGAATCAGTCCTGCCCCGGTTGTCAAGATAATCGGCGTACAGGAAACCTGCCACCAGGGCAAGGTATCCGGCAACAAGGCTGGCATTGGCGGTCGTCTGCCAGAGGAGCGAGCCGGTACAGCAGACGCCGACTGCGAGCATCGGCATCCAGTGGACGAACGGTACGCGCCGGTCCCGGATGTCGAGGTACGAGGTGTAGATGAGGGTGAGAAGGACGGCTGTTGCCGATACTGCCATGGGCCAGAAGAGATCCATAATCTGCACTGTAGCTATCTCTTTTCAAGGACTAAAACATGGCGGCAGGATCGCGAGGGGGAATTCCGTAAATATATATTACGCGCATGCACATCTATTCATGAACAAACGGGCCGGTAGGTTGCCCGTCCAACTACCCGGTTATAAAAGGACGATCGCATGAAAATTTCGGACATGATGGGAACGCTCCTCAAAAATTCCCCGGAACTCGGCACCTTTGCCGTATCGGAACTGGTCAGTTATGCCCGATCGAACAAGGTCGATGGCATAGCAGAATCCCATGGCGATGAGAAGGACCTGTACCTTGCTTTTATTGGCGGGGAACCGGAAGGGGCAATCTATATCGATCCAAAGGGGGAACTTTTCGGGGACAATGCGGTCATGCTGATCCGGGGCGGGGAGAAATTCACCCTCCACGAGGTGCAGAAAGAATTTATCGATGCTGTGGTCATGGGTTGCAGGATCTTCAAGAAATCCCGGCTTGAGACTAAGAACAGTGTTGAATTGCCCGAATTTGGCATGAAAAGCACCGGGATCGGGAACCTCACGCTCATTGTCCTGCACAAAGATGTTCCCGAGAACGGTATCCGTGTCTCCTTGCGAAAAGACGGCCAGATTGTCGGCAGCGATGTCACTACGAGCGATGGCAGTGTCGGGTTCCGGGTGATGTATGGGAATTATGATTGTGTCCTGCAGGACCGCAACCAGATGATCACCACCCGCCGCATCACGTTCGATGCAGCACATCCCCGGATCACCCTTGGTCTTTAATTCTCCCGATTTCTCCTTTATTTTCTCCCCAACGCCTGATTTTCCCGTGATTTTGCCAGACAGTTAAGACGAAACGCTTTAATTGGATGAATACAGATCAGTCATTTATGAAGATAGGACGTGAAGACTTCGAGGCCCTTATCAAGGGTGACAAGACGGTCGCACCCTATATCGAGCATGACCCGCTCGCCGGTGCCTATTCTGTTTTTGGTGTCAAAACTGCAAGTAACCCGAATTACATGGTAAAAGCCGTGTACGAGATGTACGAAGCGAACCTGAACAAGAAGCTGGCAGTCAAGGCCGTCCGGAAACTGTACCGCTCGGTTGGTGGGGGATCTGTAGGGCTCAACAACCTCTTAAAGAAACTCGGCATGGACCTGAAACCGGCAGAATTTCTGATGCTGGTCTTCAAGCTCCAGCACCAGCAGGGATGGGGTGCCCCGTTCGAGCTGGTCGAGGCATCGGAAAAGCGGATCATCGTCCGGACCAAGCAGACCTTTGAGTCCCAGGTGCTCAAGGACTGGAACATGGCAGTCTGCGGTATCCACCAGGGATGGATCGAGGGGATCCTCACGTCAGTGACCGGCAAGTCCTGGTACTGTCTTGAGAAGACCTGCCATGCGAAAGGTGACGAATTCTGCACGTTCCAGGCAGACCAGGTCTCCCCAAGCTGGAAATTCAAGGCGGAAGCGCTGGTCAAGGGCGAGTCTGCCATCACCGAATTCATCGAGCACAAACCCCTTATGGGCCAGATCTCTCTCATGGATGAACCGGTTGTCATGATGCCCCGGTTCATCTTCACGTCCATGACCCAGTCCTTAAAAAAGACCATG
>JBFYKS010000247.1:0-9464 GCA_041305785.1 Methanoregula sp.
CTGTGGATCGACGGGATCCGCAGCGTGGATGAACTCTTACTCTCCTCTCCGGGGGAGAAGACCGGGGAAAGCGACGACATTTCGATCCCGGGCCTGGTCATCACTCCTGCCGGCGTAGTCCTGATCACCGACCTTGCATTATTCCTCGCCCACCCGCTGGAAAAGTCCGGGCGTGACGCACTCTGGGCATTACGGAGGGCAGAGGAACACTCCCTTGCAAGCGAGGGAATCGTTCAGGATCCCGATACCGTGAACGCAATCCTGAACGAGCGCGCCGCAAAGATGCTTCCCCCCGAACCGGGATCCCTGGTCTCGGAGATGACCGAGGTTCTTCGCTTCCAGCTTGCCTACCGGCAGTTTGCCATCGAGATGAAATTTGTCCGTGAAGTGATCCTCACCGGCGAGATCACACCGGTCCCCGGCACTCCGGACTTCATTTCCGGCATCTGCGCAGCCCGCGGCCAGATAATCTCGCTTGTGGATCTCCGTGCCCTCCTGGAGATCCCGGAGAAGGGCTTGACCGACCTGAACCGGGTCATCGTAATAACAGACGGCAAGATCACGTTCGGCATCCTTGCCGACAACATCAGCGGGGTCGGGAATATTGCCATCGACAAGCTGGTTCCGCCACGTCCTGATGAATTGCCAGGCGCAATGCGTTACCTTGCAGGGGTCATGGGCGGGGATCTATGCGTGCTTGATGGTGCTGCTATCCTGGGAGATTCCGGAATTATTATCGATGATGCGTGATTTTTTGTCCGGAACGTTTGGTTTTTGATCCGCCATTCTTACAAGATCAGATCATTAGGTTAATACAATATGGCACCAGTCTATTTTCTTAATACTGCAGGGTGTCGAACACAGGGGGAGTGAGAGGGAATGCTAGAATTTTTTACCAACATGAAAGTCGGGACAAAGATCCTCGTGATCTGCCTTTTTCTGGCAATCATCCCGACATTGCTGCTCGGGGTTGTAGCATACACGAGCTCGAGTGCTGTCATCAGCGAACAGACTGAACGGCTGCTGGAGACCCAGGTTCTTGATATGAAGGGGTGGACAAACGACGTTTCCAAACTCACGCGGAACAAAGTCAACAGTGACCTCAATGTTGCAAAACAAAGCTTCTATGGGAAAGGTACTCCGGAGATCATTGACGGGAAGATGACTCTTATCGACAGCACCGGGAAGCAGTATGTAGTCAACGATAACTTTGAAATCGTCGATAACGTCCAGAAAATGGTTGGTGGAGCTGCAACCGTCTTCCAGGTATACAATGACAGTTATGCCGCCCGTATCTCCACCAATGTGCTTGACACCAACCAGAAGAGGGCAGTCGGGACTCACCTCACCGATGAAGTCTATGACTTCACCGTCAACAATGGCGAGACCTACTATGGCAGGCGTGACCTGTTCGGGAAGAACTATGTTACGGCATATGAGCCAATCAAGGACCCCAAAGGAAAGATCATCGGTGTCCTTTTCGTAGGCACGCTCGAAGGGCAGACCCTTGATGTGGTCAAGACAAGTATCCGGGAGACCGTTGTCGGCATGAACGGGTACATGTATGTGATAGACAGTAAAGGAACAGTCCTTGTCCATCCGTCGCTCGAAGGAGAGAACTGGTCACAGAATGATTATGTGCAGGAGATGTTTGTCAAGAAGGACGGGGCCATCCCCCACGAGGTCGATGGAACGCAGGTCCTGGATGCCTACACCTACTATGAACCCCTGGACTGGTATATCGTCTCACGGGCGGATTTATCAGATTTTACCGGCCCTATCGATACCATCAGGAACACTATCTTTGCCCTCATGATCGCATCGATGGCAATTGGTGCAACCATTGCTATCCTCTTTGGTCGTTCGATATCCGGCCCGCTCCAGCAGGTCGTCATCATGATCAGCGAACTGAGAAACGGGCACCTGTCGGCACGACTCAATATCCGCAGAAAGGACGAGATCGGGGTCATGGCAGCGACCATGGATGAGTTTGCCGAAGATCTCCAGACCAATGTTGTCGGCGACATCAAAAAGATCGCAAACGGGGAGTATATCGAGGAGTTCTCAAAACCGGTCGATGAACGCGACGAGATCCGGCCCGCTCTCAGGATGATGGTCGAGTCCCTTGACCACCTCCACAAGGAGACGATCAAGCTCACGGATGCTGCCCGTGCCGGGGATCTCTCGGTTCGCGGGGATGAGTACGCATTCCGGGGCGGGTACCGCATGATCATTGCCGGTTTCAACAAGACGCTTGAGACCATAACCGAACCGGTCAACGAAGCAATGCGCCTCTCGCGGTTTTATGCTGCCGGTGATTTCACGGCCCGGTTCGATGACAAGATCCCGGTTGCCGGCGAGTTTGTTGCCTATCGGGATGCCCTCAACACCACCGGTATCGAACTCCAGCGGCTGATGAAACTCATCAACGAGGAACTGTATGAAGGAGTCAGCGTCCTCTCGCTTGCGTCAAGCGAGATCTTAAGCATCACCACCCAGCTCTCGTCTGCCAGTTCCCAGACGGCAGACACGGTCAACACGACATCAGATACCGTAGAAGGGGTCAGGAAGAAAACCGATCTGGTGAACCAGAAGACCAAGGAGATGTCGGAGAAGGCTATGAAGGCACTCGCGGTCTCCGGAGACGGGCAGCGCTCGGTCCAGGAGATCCTTGACGGGATGAACCATATCCAGCGCCAGATGGACATGATCGGCATGAATGTTATCAAGCTCCAGGAGCAGAGCCAGGCCATCGGGGAGATCATCGCAACGGTGACTGACATCTCCGAGCAGTCGAACCTGCTTGCGGTCAACGCCTCCATCGAAGCGGCAAAAGCCGGGGAACTCGGGAAGGGCTTTGCCGTTGTGGCGCACGAGATCCACAACCTTGCCGAGCAGTCCAAGCAGGCCACCGGGAACATCCGCACGATCTTAACCGATATCCAGCGCGGGGTTTCGTCAACCGTGGTCTCAACCGAGCGCGGCACGAGCTCTGTCGCCGATGCAGCCCAAAGGACGAGCGATGCCAAGGAGGCCATCGAGGTGCTGACCCGGTCGATCGCCGACTCTTCGCGGGAAGCCATCGAGATTGCATCCTCTATCCACGAACAGGCAACCGGCATGGACCAGATCTCCGGGGCCATGGAGAACATCCGCGATGCTGCCCAGAAGAACCTCGAGATCACAAGGAAAGCCGAGAAGACGGCAGAAGACCTGCACACGCTCGGTGTCAGGTTAAAGAAGATCACCGAACAGTACCATGTCTGAAGGCGTCCGGCAATGATGGATCCGGATGGGGAATTCCGGAAGAAGCTGCTCGCCACGTTCCGGGAGGAAGCGGACGAGCACTTGACCGAGATGATCGGGGATCTGCTGGCGATCGAGAAAGCAGACCCGGAAAATGTAGCGGAGCATATCGAGCGGGCCTACCGGAAAACGCACAGCCTCAAAGGGGCTGCCCGGGCAGTGCAACTGCGGGAGATCGAGAGCGTCTGCCAGAACATGGAGACGGTCTTCTCCGCCATGAAAAAGGGGCAGTATACCCCGGACGCGGAAGCGTTCGATCTCTTCCATGAAGCCATCACGGTTGTCCGTAACCTCATGGGTGAAGGGGAACCTGCGGGGGGATCGGCAAGCGAGATCAACCGCCGGATCCGTATGCTTGAGGGGGGGGACGGGAAACGGGTCAACGGGATAAAATCCCGTGAGGGCACCAAAGAGCCCGCGATCCCATCACCGCCGGGAGGGGATGGTGTCTCCCGCATTGCCGATCCAAAAAAGGAGAAGATGCCCCCCATAATCCACGAGGATTCTCCGGAAGGAGCTGCAATCGCAGACGGATCCGACCCGGTACCCGGTCTCTCCCCAACGGACAGGGGTTTTTCCCTGCCCGCCCACAAGGATACCCGGACCGTCAGGGTTGCTGCAGACAAACTGGACCGGCTCATCACCGGTTCGGACAACCTGTTGTCAACCCGCCTGTTCATTGCCCACCGGCTGCTGGAACTCGAGGAGATGACAACCCGGTTTGGCATCTGGCGCTGGAACCACACGCTGGTCTCAAACGATCTCCACCATCTCCGGGAGACCTCGTTTGGCAAGCAGCGCACGGAACTGCCGCCGGACCTTGTCCTGCCACTCCAGCGGATCGTGGAGTTTTTAGAGTACAACCGGGAATTTGTTGCAGCACTCCAGCACGATCTTGGCGCCCATATCCATGAGACCGAGATCGACCAGTCGGCACTCGAAGCAAGTACCAAGACGATCTCGGATTTGATCCATGACGCCGTTCTCCTCCCCATTGCAAGCGTGCTGGTGCCCTTCAACGGGCTGGTGAGGGATTATTCCCGCAAGAGCGGCAAGCAGGTGGACCTCGTGATCGAGGGCGGGGAGATCGAGATGGACCGGCGAATTATTGAGGCACTCAAGGATTCCATCATGCACCTGATCCATAACAGCATCGACCACGGGATCGAATACCCGGATATCCGGGCCCTCAAGAAAAAACCGGAGCGGGGTACCGTGCGGATCCGGGTCGTGCCGCTCTCGGGCAGCAAGGTGAATATCGAGATCTCCGATGACGGGACCGGTATCGATCCTGCCGGCATCCGCAGGGTTGCACGGGAACGGGGTTTCATCACCCAGAAGGAAGAGGCGGACCTCTCCGACAGCCAGATCCTCTGGCTTGTCTTCAAGTCAGGGTTGTCCACAAGCCCCATCATCACCGATCTCTCGGGCCGGGGCCTTGGTCTTGCCATTGTCGAGGATACCGCAACCCGTCTTGGCGGGAAAGTCTCCATTGCCTCGGAAACGAACACCGGGACCACCATCCGCATCACGGTGCCGGTCCGGCTTGCCACGCTCAGGGGCGTTATCGTCAAATCGGCCAACCAGCGGTTCGTGCTCCCCATGCAGCAGGTGAAACAGGTGATGCGGGTGGGGACCGATGCCATCGTGTCGGAGGGGGACGGCCAGTCGCTCCTCTTCGAGGGCGGGATGATCAGGACGATCCGGCTTGCCGATGCGCTCGGGATCCACACGACACCTTCCCCCGAAGAGGGGAGGACGCATGTCCCGGTCATCATCCTTGCGTATGGTGCCGGCCAGATTGCCTGTATTGTCGACGAGGTGGAACAGGTGCAGGAGATCGTTATCCGGCCGCTGGGAAGCCAGCTGCGGCGGGTAAAACGGATCACCGGGGCGGTCTTACTGGGGGACGGCTCGCTTGCGCTGGTTCTCGATCCGCTCGAACTGATCCAGGAGTCCCTCAAGGGAACACCGGTCACCGCCCGGAAGGTCCCGGGCCGGTTTAAGCAGAAGAACGTGCTGGTGGTTGAGGATTCGGTTACGTCCCGCACCCTTCTCCAGACCTTAATCGAGCGGGCAGGATACCATGTCCGGACCGCAAACGACGGGATCGAGGCATTCGCAATCATTAAACAGCACCAGATCGATATTGTTGTCTCGGATATCGATATGCCCCGGATGAACGGCTTCACCCTCACGGAGAAGATACGCGCAGACGAGCGCCTGTCCCACCTCCCGGTGGTCCTGGTCACCTCGCTTGATTCTCCCGAGGACCAGAAGCACGGCCTTGCGGTCGGGGCAGACGCGTATATCGTGAAGAGCAGTTTTGAGCGCCGGGGGATCCTCGATGTCATTGCAACCCTGCTTGCAGGGAAGAAGAGAGAGGAGGCCTCCTGATGCCCGGTACCGCAGCCCCTCCGGCTGGAACGGTCCTTGTGGCAGAGGACAGCCGCACGCAGGCAGAGTACCTCGGCCATATCTTGAAAAAAGGAGGGTTCTCCTACAACCTTGCAGAGAATGGGAAAGCAGCGCTCGCAATGGCGAAGCGGGAGAAGCCTGCCGTCATCCTCACCGACATCCTGATGCCGGAGATGGACGGGTTCGAGCTCTGCAGGAAGATCCGGCAGGATCCCCATCTGGCCCGGATCCCGGTTCTGATGGTCACCCAGCTCTTCGATCCTGCCGATGTGTTAAAAGGACTTGAAGCCGGGGCAGACAATTTCATCATCAAACCCTTTGACCAGGAAACGGTTTTCCAGAGGATCTCAGAAGCCCTCCAGGGCAGGAGCGGTATCGAAAACGGACAGGCAATCCCCGCACTGGAAGTGGATTTTTCCGGTCACCGGTATGCCATCCATGCCAGCAAACTCCAGATACTCACGATCCTGCTCTCCACGTACGAACTGGCCATAAAAAAGAACGCCGATCTGCACGAAGCACAGGAGCGCCTGCTCGCCATGAACGAGCAGCTCCAGCAGATGGTCGAGGAACTCCAGGTGGCAAACGAGGATCTCCAGCTGGAAAATACCACCCGGGAACGCGTTGAACGCGATCTCGCGCAGGCGAACAAGAAACTCCAGCTCATGACGAGCATCACGCGCCACGATCTCATCAACCATCTCACCGTCCTGCAGGGGTACCTGGAACTGGCCGAGACGCTCGAAAAGACCGATCCGGAGAAAGCGGGAGAGTATATCAGAAAATGCATCTCCGTTGTTCAAAAGACAACGGGCACCATCCAGTTCACCAGCGAGTACCAGAATATCGGGGTCACGGGCCCCGTGTGGCACAATCTTGCCACCTGTATCGATAACGCACAGCGGTATTCAACACTGGGTTCCGTCCGGCTGGTAAACGAGATTTCGGCAGGCGCGGAGATCTATGCCGACCCCTTGATCGAGAAGGTCATCTTCAACCTAATCGACAATGCCATCCGGTACGCTTCAACCCTCACGACCATCCGGTTCCGGTTCCGGCTGGAGGGCAGTACCCCCATCATCGTGTGCGAGGATGACGGTATCGGGGTTCCCACGGATAACAAGGAACGGATCTTCACGTATGCTTATGGCACCAATACCGGCCTTGGCCTCTTCCTTGTCCGCGAGATCCTTGCCATCACCAACATCACCATCAGCGAGACCGGCATCCCCGGAAAAGGGGCACGGTTCGAGCTCCGCATTCCCCCGGAAGGATACCGGGTTACCTGAAGTGCAACCCGTCTAAAAGCGCCATTGTTCCGGGATCCCAACCAGTACTTTTTATCGTCCCGTGATAATCATTCACGTGCTATGCGCATCCGCGACCTGATCCTGCCGGAAGACCGGATCTTTCTTGTGCTGTTTTTAGAGATGGCAGAGTTGATTGCAGAGGCCTCATCAACGCTCAACGAGATCACGCACGAGCTGCCGGAAGGGACCGAGAAGGCCCACAAGGTGCGGCAGCTCGAGCACCACGGGGACGAGATCACCCGGAAGATCTTCGAGCAACTCGACGAGTCACTCATCACCCCGCTCGAACCCGAGGAGATTGCCCGCCTTGCCCCGGTGCTTGATGACGTGCTCGACCGGCTTGACTGGGTTACCCACCAGCTCTGCAATTACGGGATCCCTGCAACAAACGATGTCTTAAAGGAATATTCGTACCTCATCATGCTCGCGACAACGGAGATCTCGCATGCGGTAAAGATCCTCTCGACCCTGAAAAAACCTGATGAGATCAGGAGCCATGTGCAGGAGATCAGCCGGCTCTACAACCTCTCGACCGAGCTCCTTTCGCGGGCAATTCTTGAGTTGTTCAAGACAAAGGATCTCTTAATGATCATCAAGCTCAAGGACATCTACGAGGGGATGGCAAAGGTCATGGAGAAATGCAATGATGTCGGCCATGCCCTTGAAGACATTGCCAAGGCACACGCATGATCGGATTTGCACCCCTCATCCTGTTCGGCATCATCCTTGCCCTGGCCTTAAACTTCGTCAACGGCCTCAATGACGCCTCGCACTCGATCGCAACGGTTGTTGCAACAAAAGCCCTTTCACCGGCAAAAGCGGTTTTTTTTACTGCGCTCTGCAACCTGATCGGACCGTTTCTGTTCACGACAGCAGTTGCCGCAACCATCGGGACGGCGATTGTTGCCAGTGACGCACTGACGCCACTCTCGATCGTGGTAGCCATGGGTGCGGCCATCATCCTTGTCTTTGTTGCAACCCGGTCCGGCATCCCGATCTCCAGCAGCCATGCCATGGTCGGAGGCCTGCTCGGTGCCGGGATCGCGGTTACCGGAATGTCTGCAGTCATCCTCCCCGCGTGGACGGGCGTGATGGAGGTTCTTGTGTACGGTATTGCGGGTGCGCTTACTGGTGCGGTTGCACTCGGCCTTTTTGCCGCATCGTTTCACGAGGATGCCCGGTTCGGGGCAATGCTGGGCGCGCTCTGCGGGGCATCGCTCGTCATCCCCGTGATGATGGTCCTCGGGCGTATCCAGATCGGGGGGCTTCTTGCCATTGTCCTCTTCATCTTCATATCACCGGTCCTCGGGATGGCAGGTGCGTTCGTCTTCGATGTCTTCATCTCCCATCTCTTCCGGCACTCGCGGAGAAACCAGATGCGCAGGATCTTCCAGCCGCTCCATGTGCTGGCCTGCCTCATCCAGGCAACCGCCCACGGGGCCAACGACGGCCAGCACGCGGTGGGGGTGATCACCGCGCTGCTGGTCGCTTCCGGTATGCTGACGGTGTTTGCTGTTCCCGGCTGGGTTGTCCTCGCCTCGGCCCTTGCCATCGGCCTTGGTACCTGCTTTGGCGGCTGGCGGGTAGTGGACAAGATGGCAAAAGAGATAACGAAGATCCGGCCGTACCAGGGATTCTGCGCAGCAACCGCGAGCAGCGCCATCCTCGTTGCCGTGACACAGCAGGGGATACCGGTCTCGTCAACCCATGCCATCAACGGGGCGATCATCGGCGTCGGGGCAACAAGGGGGAAGAATGCGGTCCGCTGGCAGGTCGTGCGCGGGATGCTGACCGCGTGGATCATCACCATCCCGCTTGCCGTTGTTGTCGCGTTCGCCATGTATTATATTGTCGGGTTCTTCGTAACCCTGGCACCGGCGTGGGTATAGAGCGCACAATATTCCGCTATATTTTTAACATCTTCAGACGATACTAGGGTGTTTGTTATGGGTCTTCGTGAGTTGTTGATACCGCAGGATAAGGTTTTTTTTGACCTGTTCGAGAAACAGGCAGGGATTGCAAAGGAAGCCGCGTGGCAGCTGGTCGCCCTCACCGAGGATTTTACCAATGTCAAGGAGAAACGACACGCAATCGAGAAACTCGAGCACAAGGGCGATCTTCTCACTCACGACATCTACAACCAGCTGAACACCACGTTCATCACTCCGCTGGATCCCGAGGAGATCTCACGGCTGGCTTCATCGCTTGACGACGTGCTGGACTTCATTGACGGGGCAACCGAGAAGATGTTCTATTACGGTATCGGTGCACCGGACCTGCACATGGTGGAACTGGCAAAACTGATCCATCTCTCAACCACGGAACTCGAGGGCGCGGTGAAGGGGATCCGGTCGATCAAGGACCCGCGCTACATCGAGGAGCGCTGCATCGAGGTGAACCGGCTCGAGAACCTGGCCGACGATGTTCTCG
>JBFYKS010000248.1:0-5372 GCA_041305785.1 Methanoregula sp.
GAAGGAGTCCGGCTTCGGTTGCTGCCAGGATCCCGGGGCGGTGCTCGCCCGTGTCCGAGATGTTTGCCCCGTCCGCGATGCAGCAAAATCCCTGTTTGCAGGCATGATTCTTGAGAACCGATGCCATAATCTTCTTGCAGTGATAGCACCGGTCGGAGGGGTTGTTGCAGAACTCTGTGTGTTTTAGAAGCGGAATGGTGATGATATCGAGCGTGAGGCCAAGTTCGCCGGCGATCGATTCCGCCTGCTCAACTGCTGCCCGTGGTACAACCGGACTGTCGAGCAGCACGCAGGCAGTCTCTGCTCCCCATACCTCTCGGGCGACGGCAGCAAGAAGCGTGCTGTCAACCCCTCCGGAAAATGCCACCAGGACCGGCCCATGCCCTGCCAGGATCTTTTTCAGGTTGTTCAGGTTTGTCACGCCGGTCATGCAGGTATCCTTATTCCCCTGTCTGAGGGATCGGTCATTTCCCGCAGCAGTCGCCCGGCAGGCTGTCACATACGCTGTCATTTTCCCGCAGCTGCCGGCAGATATCACAGGTGCGCCCGACAAGGTTGACCTCTTTTTTTGCGATAAGATCGCGGGCAAGTTCTTCGATGGACCGCTTTGCCTCGTCTTTAAACTCGATCCGGTAGCCGCGTTTGCCGGACAGGTACTGGGAGACCGCTGACGGGGCCATCGAGAGCATCCGCGAGGCTTCAGCCTGCGAGATGCCCTGCCGTATCAGTTCAGCCGCGATTGCCGCTTTTATCGCCGGCAAAACTTCCCATACAATCTTCTGGCAGGGTGCTTCCATAACAACACAACCGTTACGGTCTGTGAAAAAATTTTCTCACACTATCGTGCTTTCACGATTGTGATTAGGCAGCGCATCCCAAAAACCTTGCGGGTGAGATCGCGGTTGCAGATTTTTTTTCTTTAGGGGTGCACTTCCAAACGGAAAGAATAATCTGACGATCCGTGTACATATTCAGGTTACACGGAACCTTTGCATGGGAGCTACACGCATCATCTACCTGGACCATTCGGCAACCACGTACGTGAAACCGGACGTTGCGGCTGCGATGGCACCGTACCATACGGAGAACTTCGGCAATCCCTCTTCCATCTACCGGATAGCCCGTGCCACCAGAAACGCGGTTGATACTGCACGCATGCAGGTGGCACAGGCACTCGGGGCAGAACCGGACGAGATATACTTCACGAGCGGGGGCAGCGAGTCCGACAACTGGGCGATCAAGGGCATTGCCTTTGCCAACCGGAAGAAGGGAAACCACATCATCACCACGGCAATCGAGCACCACGCGGTCATCCACACCTGCGAGTATCTGGAGAATCAGGGTTTTACTGTCACGTACCTTCCGGTCGACCAGTACGGCCTTGTGAATCCTGCTGAGCTTGAGAACGCGATCACGGACCAGACCATTCTCATCTCCATCATGTATGCCAACAACGAGATCGGGACCATCGAGCCCATTGCGGATCTCGGCGCGATTGCAAAGAAACACAAGATCCCGTTCCATACCGATGCCGTGCAGGCGGTCGGCAATGTGCCTATCGATGTGAAGGCACAGAACATCGATCTCCTCTCCCTCTCGGCCCACAAGTTCTACGGTCCCAAGGGTGTCGGGGCCCTCTACATCAGGAAGGGAACGAAGATCGACAACCTGATCCACGGGGGCGGGCAGGAGCGCCGGCGCCGGGCCGGGACCGAGAATATCGCGGGTATCGTCGGGCTCGGGAAAGCCATCGAGCTTGCTACTGCCGATATCGAGGGGCACAACGCCCGCATCCGGGCGCTCCGGGACCGGCTCCTGGAGGGGATCCTTTCAACAATCCCCCATACCCATCTCAACGGCCATGCGGATCAGCGGCTGCCGGGCAACATCAACATCAGTTTCGAGTTTATCGAAGGCGAATCGATCCTGCTCTGGCTGGATGACGAGGGTATCTGCGCCTCCACGGGGAGCGCATGTTCGTCCGGGTCGCTTGAACCGTCCCATGTCCTGAAAGCAACCGGCCTGCCAGTAGAGATCTCTCATGGTTCGCTCCGGCTGACGCTGGGAGACGTAAACACGGACGCGGACGTGGATTTCGTACTGGAGGTCCTGCCAAAAGCGGTATTGCGCCTGCGGGAGATGTCACCGCTCTGGAAAAAGAGAAAAAATGAGGGTGGATTGTAATGTACAGCGACAAAGTCATGGATTTTTTTAAAAACCCGCGGAACGTGGGCGAGATCGAAAACCCGAGCGGTTTTGGCGAGGCTGGCAATCCTGCCTGCGGGGACATCATGAACCTTTACCTGAAGATCGAGAACAACGTCATCACGGATGCAAAGTTCAAGACCTTCGGGTGCGCTGCCGCAATCGCGTCAAGCAGCATGGCAACCGAACTTATCCGGGGAAAGACCCTGGAGGAGGCATGGGAACTCTCCAACATGGCGGTTGTCTGGGCGCTTGACGGCCTCCCGCCACAGAAAGTGCACTGCTCGGTGCTGGCCGAAGAGGCGATCCATAAAGCCATCAATGATTACCGCAAAAAGCAGGGTCTTGAGCCGTGGGTTGAGAAGAACCCGCACACCCACGATGATGGGGAGATGACCCGCGGGATTTGAATTCTGGTGAACCATGCTGTCTGAACGTGAGCGGGAACGGTACAAACGGCAGATCCCCCTGTTTGGCGAGGAGGGGCAGGAGCGGCTGAAATCTGCGCATATCTTCATCGCCGGAGCGGGCGGTCTTGGCTCTCCTGCTGCCATTTACCTCGCGGTTGCCGGTGTCGGGACGATCACCCTTGTTGACATGGATACGGTCGACCTCTCGAACCTGAACCGCCAGATCCTCCATAACGATCGGAGCCTTGGGAAGAAGAAGACGGTTTCAGCCATCGAGACACTCCGGGAGTATAACCCGGACATCACCATCAATGCGATCGATACCCCCGTCACCGGATCCAATGTCCGCGAGCTCGTGGGCAGGGTTGACGGGATCGTGGATGCCATGGATAACTTTCCTGCCCGCTACCTGCTCAACCGGGTTGCACTGGAGAAGAAGATCCCGTTCTTCCACGGTGCCATCAGCGGCTTTTACGGGCAGGCGACCACGATCGTTCCGGGCCGGACCCCCTGCCTTGAGTGCCTGTTCAAAAAATCCCCCCCGGATGAAATAACTCCGGTCATTGGCGTTACCGCAGGGGTGATTGGCACCGTGCAGGCAACCGAGGTGGTCAAGTACCTTGTCGGGCAGGGCGACCTGCTGGCCGGCCGGCTCTTCATCTGGGACGGTCTTTTAGCAAAATCCGAGGAGATCGCGATCGTGCAGAACCCGGCATGCCCTGCCTGCGGTACCCGGGCGTCCGCAATCCCCCCCATGGAGAAATCATGAGCGTAAAAGTACGGTTCTTTGCCCGGTTCCGGGAACTGCTGGGGACGGATATCATTGCCGAACCGGCAAACGGCACCCCCATTGCCCTGCTCGTTGCCGGTATTGCCCGGAAGAACATTGAAGGGTATGAAGCGATCTTTGATGAACACGGCACGTTCCGGGAGTTTGTCATTGTCATGCAGAACGGCAAACGCGTGGAGACTGCCGATGCTGCAACGGTGATGGTCGCGGATGGTGACGAGATTGCGATCTTTCCGCCGGTTGCGGGGGGATGAGGGAAGTATGATGATTCGTATCCAGACAGAAGATGTGGATATCGCGGCAATGATCGCGGCAGCAAAGGTGCCCGGGACGGGCGCGGTTGTTGTCTTTGACGGGATTGTGCGGGATGACGATATCACCGAGATGGAACTCGAAGCGTACGAGGATGTTGCGGTTGCCGAACTGGAGAAGATCGCAAAAACGGCAACGGAACGGTTCGGTCTTTTGCATGTCGCCATTGTCCACCGGATTGGCCGGCTTGCCATTGGCGCAAACATCGTGGTCATTGTTGTGAGTGCGAGCCACCGAGAGGCCGCGTATGACGGCTCACGCTATATCATCGATGAACTCAAGCACACCGTCCCGATCTGGAAGAAGGAGCTCACCAAAGACGGTGGGCGATGGGTGGACGGGGAGCACGCCCATGGTTCAGGAAGATCCCAAACCAGGTGAAGGCATTTTTTTGCATTTTACTTCTCCCGTGGTTGGATAATGGTCTTTTTCCTGATCTGCTCTTTGTACACAAAGTGGATTGCGAGATCTGATCCATGGGAACGGTTGCCGCTGAAAGCGGGAGCATGCTGAAAGGAGTCCAAAAGCGATCCAAAAAATCACCTTCCTGCGGGGGACGAGCACACCCTGAAGCGTGCTTTTTTTTAGATCCTTATCGTGTTGCGGGCTCTGACGCACCTCCAAGGTGCGGATATGATCCAAAAGAAGATGGTCGCTGCCGTGATAACCATCACGGGTAAGCCGCTGTGACTGGCGGCATGTGCGTTCAGGGATCAATCCGATCGGTTTTCCATATTGAGTCCCCGCGTAAGAAGAGCCGTTTTATATGACCCGCGGGTTATTGTTGTTCCCGGAAGAGTCCCGCCGCAAGCGCGATGTACGATGGTTTCCCGTATACGATGGCAACGTCGTCTGCTTCAAGCTGGGTCTCCCCGCTGATCGCGGTGATGGACTCGCCTCCCCTCTGGAGTGCGAGGATCGTGATGTTGTGCCGCTTGCGCAGGTTGAACTCACCAAGTGTTTTACCCACAAGCGGCGATCCTTTCTCAACCGTGAATGCCGTGACGGTGATGTCCGGGATATTCTTCACCAGATCCGGCAGGCCGGCCACCGGTTCACTCCTCTTCCGGAGCATCTGGTACCCGCTGGCCCGGACCTCGCCAATGAAGGTCTCGATCTGGTCACGGGGGATGAAGTACTTGTGGAGCACGACCGTGAAGATCTCGACCGAGGTCTCGAACTCCTCGGCGATCACTTCGTCAGCACCCATGATATAGAGCACCTCCATCTCGCTCACGTACCGCGTCCTGACGATGATCGTGATCCCCGCGTTCAGCCTCCGGACCTGGGCCGTGATCTTCCGGATCGCTACCGGGTCATTGATGGCAATGACGGCGATCCGTGCTGCCTGGATGCCGGCATGGTTCAGGACACCATCGCTCGTGGCATCGCCAAAGATGACCGGTTCTCCCTCAAGCCGTGCCTCGGTGACAAGATCGGGGTTCAGTTCGATGATGGCCCGGGGGATATTCCCGTGCCGGGCGGCCCGGGCAAGGTTCTGGCCCGTGACCCCGTACCCGATGATGACGAGGTGATCCTTGCGTTCCGGGTGGTGCTTCCCGTCGTCAACACCGCAGGAGCCCTGCGCAATAACCGCGAGGGCCGGGATCCGGCAGAGGCGCGAGGTCAGGGGATGGCCGAAGTCAAGGACAAAG
>JBFYKS010000249.1:0-10568 GCA_041305785.1 Methanoregula sp.
GGGTGCCAACCCAGCCCCCTTCGTCATCCTCTACCAGCAGCACGCCGGGCGCACCGTACATTGACCCGGGAGCGCTGGAAGCGCGGGTCCATGAGCTGACCAATGTCCAGCGGCAGAACAACGGCCTTGCCACGCTCTCCTATGACCCGTTCCTTGCCGATATTGCGAGGGGGCACAGCTGGAACATGGTGCGGCTCAACTTCTTCGAGCACACGGACCCCAACGGCATGAACGCCCGGGCACGGGGGGACTGGGCCGGCTACCCGTGCGTCCGGGTCATCGGGCTTTACACCTATAGCGGGCTCTCGGAGAACCTGTACCAGGGGCACCGGGCGTCAGCGTATTACACCAATGCCGGGGGTGAGGTGGTGTCCTATGACTGGCGATCGCTTGAGGATATTGCGCAGGTGACCGTAAATGGCTGGATGGAAAGTCCCGGCCATCGCCAGAATCTTCTCGCCCCGCACCTCGCGTACGAGGGTATCGGGGTGGCGTTCGCGCCGGATGACAAGGTGTACGTGACGCAGAACTTCTGTTAACCTTTTTGGGAAATGAGGGTCTCAACCCCTCTTCCGGAGAAGGAGGATCTTATTAAAAGTCCCCCCGGTTACCGCAGCCCGTTTTGCTGGTATTCCGATACGCTGGCCTGCTGCTCGTAGTACTCCGCGGTATACTCCCGCTCTTCCACGGTGCCGACCGCATCCTCGATACTTTTCGTGAGCGCAAGGCACCCTTCGCCTTTCACGCCGCGGACGGCAACCTGCACTCTTCCTTCCTTATCAATCGTAATTTCAAGTTCCTGCATATCCATACTATCAGCTCCTGTCAGGTCAGCCGGTGGACCGGCGCGTCCAGTTTTACAAATTTTCCCGTCACCAGGTCCCGGGCCGAGAGGCAGAGGTTTCTCTCGGCATCGATGGAGAACGTGCACTCAAAGCGCGGCTCGCCTTTCCGGGCCGGGGGGGTTGCAACGAGAAGGGTGGGGGACCGCTCGTTAATATGAACCGCCTGCCGGGATGCATCCGCGTCCTGCACCGGCCCGGCGAGCCTGACACCCCCGCCCCGTTCCGAGACGAGTTCGATTGACGGCATGCGCCCCCTGCCCCCTTCACCCCCCATCTCGTAGAGCGGGATGCCGAGATGGGTCTGGCCGTCGTACGCGGCGCTGATGATGATCCGGGCAACCTGCCCGGCGCTCGGGTAGCGGGCGCCGCTGTGCACGAGGTAGCGGTAGTGGTGCTCCCGCGCCAGCGGGTCCCAGTAGCGCAGGGCATACGAGCACGCGATCCGGTCTTCTTTTTGGCAGAACGTGCCCTGCTCCGCCGCCCCGCGGGCAATGGCATCGAGCGGGCTTTCCGTGTGCATGACAGCCGAAGGGAACCGTGCCTGCACCGCCTCCTGCACCTGCGGAAGGAGGCTGCCTTCCCCGAGGAGGATGACGTGGTTGATCCGGGTCCCGTCCCCGCCCCGCATCCGGAGCGCCGAGAGGGCCCGGTCCATGCAGTCCCGCAGGGATCCGGTGACGTCATGGCCTGCGAGGATATGGTCAAGGTCGGCAGCAGTATACACGGTTGCAAAACTCCGGCCGGAAACGGGGTCATCCAGCCGGACGATCTCTTCTCCGGTGCGGGGGAGCGTTTCGCGGAGCCGGGCAGCCTCGCGCCGGAAGGCAGAAGCAAGCCTCACAGCCCGCGGGCCGCCCGGCGAAAGCCGGCATTTCTGGAGCAGGTCCTGCGCGATCCAGCCGTCGATCGCGTGGCAGCCGGAAGAACCGGTGACGCTGGCGAGCACCCGCAGCCCCCCGGAAGCCGGGTCAGTCCCCGCCCCGTCCCCGGCAACGATGACCGCCTCCGGCCCGGTCTCCGGGACGGAAAGGATGAGGACCGGTTCCCCTGCCGCAGGCATGCAGCCGGAGCCCGTGAGTGCTGCCCGGTACTCGTTTACGGTCGAACATGACGGGGCACCGGCATTGCGGGCTGCCCGTTTCAGAAGTTCGCTGTAAGCCAAAGGGGCGTCCGGTGGCACGGCAAAGATGAGCGCTGCGCCGGGGTAACCTGCAAGGGCCCGGGCAAGGACGGCGGTCAGGAACGATGCCACTGCGTCCCCGTAACGCACGGTCCGGCCATCCCCAGCCGGGATCTGCACCGGGCTTTCTTCGCACAGATAACTCCGCATCCACCGGGCGGTGCCGGGGCCTGCACCGGTGCGTGCCGCCTCCTCCCCATACCGGGCCAGTTTCCCGTCCTCGTACTGGACCAGCGAGGGGATACCGTGGACCGAAGGATCGCCCGGGTACTCCCGGGAGATGCCCGGGATCTCCAGGGTTATGGTGGCGTGGCCCGGGACCAGAACGGCAATCACGGTGGTGCTCACGCCAAAATCCACCCCGATACGCGTCCTGCCCGCTTTTGGATCCTGCTGCCCTGTCACGTCATCTCACCCCACGATCTGGATATCATAGCACCCGGCCACATCAAGCGGCGGGGAGATCTCGATCTCGCCCCGGAACCGGGCGGCAAGCAGGAGCAAAAGAAACGACCACTGGGCCCGGGCCGGGCTCCCGGCTCCCTGCCCTGCCTGCTCCTGCACGGCCGGGATTGCCGCAAGAGAGGCGTGCGCGAGAAACGGGGTCTGGGGCAGCGGATGGAACCGGCAGAGCCCGTCCTCCCCGCTGGTTACAAGCGACCTGCCCCCGTCAGGGACTGCCATCCCGGTCACCGCGCCGCTGTGGGCCGCAAGCGTGCGGATCAGGGAATGGTCATGGACGGCGAAGAAGGCGCAGGTCCCGCTCGAATATCCCGCGACAAGGGTGCAGACATCCGGTGTGAACGTGAGGGCGGTCACCGATCCGTCGAGTCCCGGCAGGTCGCCTGCAGGGGTGCCGTACGGGAGCAGGAAGAGCCGGACGAAGCCGTCAGAACTGCCGGCCGCAAGGAGCGTACCGTCCGGGGAGAGGGCAACTGCTCCCACTTCAGTGCGGAATCCTCCGAGTACGGCATACGCTCCCTCCTCTGCCATCCGCCAGAGCCGGATCGTGGTGTCGTTGCTGCCGGTGACGAGCAGGGTGCCGTCGCGTGATACCGTGCAGCAGGTGACAATGCTCGTGTGGCCGGCAAGGGTCCGGAGGGGGCTGGCGTCCGGCACACCATAGAGCCGGACCTTCCCGTCCCAGCCACCGGTGACGAGCGCGGAACTTTCTTTGAGGAAGGTGCAGCAGCGCAGCGAGGTGGCAAGCCGGTCGGCGGCGGCAACAAGGCTGCCGTCCCGAATGTTCCAGATCCGGAGGGACGAGTCTGCCCCGGTAATTGCAAGGAGGGTGCCGTCCGCGCTCAGGGCTGCCGACCGGATCTCTGCCGTGTAGAGGTCGATGGTGCGGAGGGTGGTGCCGTCCGATGTACTGACGAGCCGGGCCACGCCGTCCCGGGTCACGGGGACGATGAGGGTGCCGGCCGGCCCGGCAAGGCTGGCGATGCCGCCGGCATGGGCGTCCAGCGTCCGCACGATCTCCCCGCCCGGGAGCCGCCAGAGTTTTGTGGTGCCGTCCCAGCTCACGGTTGCGAGCCGGGAGCCGTCTGCCGTGAAGATGCAGGAGGTGACGGTCTTCCTGTGGCCTTTGTACTCCCGCAGGAGTCTTCCGTCCGGCATCCGGTACAGCCGGATGGTGCCCTCGTGGAACCCGCAGGCGAGCAGGCTGCCATCCGGCGCCGCGGTGCAGGAGGTGAGGCGGCGGTTGTAAGTGGGGATCTCTGCTGCGGGTGCTGCCCCGGTCGGGTTCCAGGCCCGGATCATCCGGTCGCTGCTGCCGATGGCAAACCAGGAATCGGCTGCTGCGGTGCAGACCGCCCGCCCGGCATTGCCGGTAAAAGTGCGGCATTTTGTCCGGGAGGAAAGATCCCAGAGAACGGGAGATCCGTCCTCGTACACGATCAGGAGTTCTGCCCTGCCTGTGGGGAACGAAAGGGAGCGGACCGGGCTTTTTGTGCCCGGGATGAGTACCGGGGGTTCGCCTCTGCCATGGCAGATGACCGAGACCGTGCCATCGGCATGACCGCAGGCAATGAGTTGCCCGGCAGGGGCAAGGCAGGTTATGGGCTCTGCATGGAGCGGTGATGCGGGAAGAGTCCGCCCGTCTTCGAGAGCAAGCGCGTGCAGGGTGCCCCGGTCATCCCCGATGAGGATCACCCCGGCGTTTGGGGAGAGGGCGAATGCCGTTGCACCAGCCCACCCTTCCCTGCACCAGAGCAGGGAACGGGTCTCAAGGCTGTGGCAGCGGATCACCCCGTCATCCCCGCTGCTCGCAATCCGGGTGTTGTCTCCATTTATTGCAAGGAACCTGACCGATCCGTCCCCGCCGGCAAATTCTGCCACCGTCCCGGCAGAGGTGGTGTGCCGGACCGTGATCATCCCGTTGCAGCAGCCGGTGGCAAGAAGGGTGCCGTCCGGTGAGAAGCAGAGCCGGGTCACCTGCCCGGCAACCTGTCCCCCGGCCGGTGCCCGGGCTGTGCCCGTTATGGCCGGGTGCAACCACTGGTCCGGCAGGGATGTGGCAAGTTCGTCAAAGAGCGGCCGGTCATCGCCCGAAGGTGCCCAGCCGGCACGTTTGAGTGCGGCAAGTGCGGCAACCGCATGCGGGACCGGTGCAAGGGGGCAGAGGAGCCAGAGATCTTCCCACCGCTCATCGCCGGTAAGACCGGTAATGACGATATCCCATTCATCGTACGACCATTCCCCGGCGTTTCGGGTGGTGCCGGAGCCCATGAGTGCGCGGGCAAGCAGGCTGCACGTCCCGTTCCTCTGTGCGGCATTCCGGGCCCGGGCACGGACCGGTGCGGATGCCGCAGCATAGCCGGCGGCGAGCAGCAGGCACCCGTCCGTCCCGGTGCGGGAGCGTTCTTCAGGATTACCCGTGCAGAAGAGCCAGAGCCCCCGCTCCTCCGGGTTTTCCGGAAGATGGCCGGACTCCTTAACAAGGGTAAGAAGCGCCGGGTTGTCCCGGAGAAGTGCCTCCCGGCAGAGGGCACCGGCCTGCTCCTTTGCGGGGAGGGTCCGGAGGGCCGCTGCTGCCCGGGCCCGCACCCGGGAATCGGGCGTGGTGCAGAATACCCCGGCAAGTTCATTAACGGCCGGGATGTCCCCTGCTGCTGCCCTGCGGGCGAGCTGCCATGCCCCGATCCGGCTCAGCCACGGGCTGATTACGGGAAGGTGGCCACCGGAGATCACGCTGCTTCACGTCCGGACCGGATCGAAGGTCTCAAGCGCAATGGTCCGGCTGCCGGACGGTGGCAGGGCCCGGCCGGCCGGCCGTGAGGCCGAGACTGCCCGGCCCTCGGCAAGGTAAGCCCGGAGCGAGGCAACGGTCTCGCGCTGGGAGATGGAGAGCGGGACCTGTTTTTTTATGCAGGAGAGGATGTCAGCAGTCGTCACCCGTCGCAGGTCCTCGTTGAAGGCAAGGTACATGGCATCGATGACGGTCTGCTCGATCTCCGCCCCGACGTACCCGTCGCTTGCCTGCGCCAGGAGGTCGAGGTCGTAATCTGCGGGAACGCACTTGCGTTTCTTTAAGTGGACACTGAAGATCTCGCGCCGCTCTTCAGTGCTCGGCAGGTCTAAAAAGAAGATTTCGTCAAACCGGCCTTTCCGTAAAAGTTCGGGCGGGAGAGCCGCGATGTTGTTTGCCGTTGCAACAACAAAACACGGCGAGGTCTTGTCCTGCATCCAGGTCAGGAGATGGGCAAAGACCCGCTGGCTGGTGCCGGCATCGCCGCTCCCGAAGGCAAAGGCCTTCTCGATCTCGTCCACCCAGAGGATGCAGGGCGCGATCGTCTCGGCAAGGGAGAGTGCCCTCCGGGTCCGTTCCTCGGACTCCCCGACCAGGCTGCCAAAGAGCGCCCCGACATCGAGCCGGAGGAGCGGCAGGTGCCAGAGGTCGGCTATCATCTTTGCCGTCAGGCTCTTGCCGGTCCCCGGAATGCCGATCAGGGCAATACCCTTGGGCGCGGGGAGCCCGTAATTTCGGGCCTCCTCGGTGAACGCCCGTTCGCGGAGGCGCAGCCAGTCTTTTAAGACCATCAGCCCGCCGACATTGTCGGGGGTTTCCGTGAGGCTGTAGAACTCCAGCGCGTCTGACTGGGAGAGGATGTCCTTTTTGTCAGCGATGATGGTGTCGATGTCCCGGTCGTCGAGCGTGCCCTTCGTTACGATCGCTTTTGAGAAGGACCGGCGGGCCTGGTTGAGCGTCATACCGAGCGCTGCCTGGATGATCTTCTCGCGGCCGGCTTTTGAGAGGGCGACCTCGATCCCGCTCGTTGCAAGGAGTACATCAAGGTCGGCCGAGAGTTCGGCAGCGGAGGGGGGCGGGAAGTGGACCAGCACGGCATCGTCCCGGATCTCCTCGGGCACCCGCTGGACCGGGGTCACGATGACGATCGAGCGTCGGCTGTACTTAAAGGAGTGGGAGAAGTTCCGGATCCGGCGTTTCACCTGCGGGTTGTTCCAGTACTCATGGAAATCCTTGAAGATCACCACCGCGTTCTCGTCGGTCTTCTGGATATCGTCAAGCGCAGCAAGGGGGTCGCGGGACTGGGTGTGGAAGTCCCTGTTCCCGGCGATGACCGAGTAGCCGTCCACGGCATCCCATGCAATGCACTGCCGTGGCGGGTCCCAGGTCTCGCACACCTCTTTGATCTTTGCAACCACACGCTCCTCCTCTGCTGTCATGACCACGATTAAGGTCACCCGCGCCCGGAGCGAGACATTCAGTTTTTTGGAAAAGTCCGGTTCTGTCCTCTGCATTACTTCCACCTCCGCACCACGATGCGCAGGGTGCCGTCCTGCTCATCGGTCTGGCTGACGACCTCAAACCCGTCACGGGCTGCCTGTTCGAGGACCATCCGGGTTGCGTACTCTTTCTGGATCGTCTCCGCCTGCACGGCGAGTTCCCGGGTCATCTTCCGCTCGTCCGACCCGGCAACGCCCCACCAGTCGGCAACCATGTCATACGTGCCGTCGGGTCCCCGGACAAAACCGATGCCGTATCCCTTTGTCTTCCTCACCGCGATGTCAACGGTATGCTCACCATGGTGGCCCCTTATGACGGTGTCTGTCTCCACCTCATAGTTGAGGTTTTTTAAGCAGGCGACGAGCGCTTCTTTGTTGTGGAACCGGGTCTTCACGCGGCTGTAATGCGACATTTCAGGTACCTCTGCAGTGCGATGCGATCCTTCTGATAAGCGCGGGTTCGGGAAAACCGGTGGCGGTAACGGTGCCGTCCCGCGCGATGGTGAACTCGGTCCGGCTGCTCCCTGTGTCCGGCAGTCCGTCCGGCAAAAACCGCGTCCCGAGCGGGATGACCTGCTGGTTTTGCGATCCGGTGAGGGGATCGGGTTTTGCAAGGCGGGCGATATAGGGGCCGGCGATGAGGAGATCGGTTGCCGCAAGGAGAGCCGGCCAGGCGGGGTCACTTCCGGCTGAGAGTTCTTCTGCGGTATATCCGGAGTAGGTGATGACGTCAAGCCCGGCATTCCGGATGGCTGCTCCCAGATCTGCGAGCGGCCCGGCCTGCGCGAACGGTTCGCCGCCCGAGAAGGTGACGCCGTCAATGCCGTCAAGGCAAAGGATCGTATCAACAAGCGTTGAAACCGGGAGGAGGGTTGCAGGAGAAAAGGGCTGGAATGCGCGGTTGAAACACCCCTCGCAGCGGCGGGGGCATCCCTGTACCCAGAGAACGGCCCGGATACCGGGACCGTTCACCTCTGACCGCGCGAGAAATCCCGCGAGGTTGAGCACGCTCATCGGTCGGCATCCGGGGTCGTTGTTCGGTTTCACCATTTTTTTCGCCGCGTATGGTATTGGCTGAAAAATTTTTCCGGTGTGGGGACGGATCTATCAATTAAGTATTACCCATAAATTCCCGGAATGTGGATTCATCCGCGGGGACGTGCAAATTATAGCATACTTATAGGATACGATCTGACTATACAAGTTCGATTTTCCCCTTTTTATAGGCACTGATCTGCACTTTTGTAATGCTTAAGGATTTTTTGGGGGGATGTGGAGAAACGCCCGGGCGCGGGACAAGAAGATCCGATCGACACCTCCCGCGTCTCCAATTCGGACCCGGCATACGATCTCACGCGTTTCACCCGGCCGTGCAGGTGTAATTCCTGCCAGGGGCTGCCCTGCCCCCCGCCGGCATTATAATCTTTTGGGCACAATAGATCCGTAAGTGTTGGCGAAATTTGACGGCACAACCGTGCGCACGGGAAAAGACGGCCGGACCCTCTACGACCAGAGCGGCTACGGCAGGCCGGACGGCACGGGCCTCCGGCTCTCCCCGCAGGAGGCGCTCTACCTCCTCCACCGGCAGAAGATTGAGGTGCCGGGTTACACCTTCGATTCCCTCTTTGCCATATTTGCCGACCAGCCCAACTTCATGCGCAGTTTTCTGGTGTACCGCGATCTCCGCGAACGGGGCTACGTGGTCCAGGCCGGCCCGCACGACTTCCGCGTCTTTAGGCGCGGCGAGAAGCCGGGGAAAGGCGAGTCCCTCTACCTTGTCCGCGTCCTCTCCGAGCGCGACCCGATCCGGTTCGAGAAACTCATCGAGGAGGTCATCGCGTCCCGGAACATGCGCAAGCAGTACGTGCTTGCGGTGGTAGACGACGAGGAGGAGCTCACTTACTACGAGATCAAACTCCAGAAACTGGCCCCGGCATGCTCCGCTCTCCCCGCCCTTGACCGCCATGATGCCGTGCTGGTCGGGAAATCCGCGATGGTCCGGACGCCCGCAGGGTCCGACCTTGAACAGGCAGGGTACGGCAAGCGCCTCGACCCCGAACGCCTCATCCTCTCTCCGGTCGAACTCCTCTGCTTAATGGAGAAGGAGACCGTCACCCTCACGCGCGGGACGGAGACGATATCTCCGCAGGAATTCCTTGGGATGGCCTGCGAGACCGACAACGAACTGGCGGGAAAGATCGCGGTCTACAGCGAACTCCGGTCCCATGATTACACGCCCCGGACCGGCTACAAGTTCGGCCACCACTTCCGGGTGTACTGCGGCAAGAACGTCCACTCCGATCTCCTCGTCCATGCCGTGGAGAAGGAAGCGGCACTTCCCATGAGCGTCATCTCCCGCTCCGTGCGCATGGCCCACAGTGTCAAAAAGAAGATGTTCTTTGGCGCTGTACATTCCTCAGGAATCCAGTTCGTCGAATTTGCACGGATCAAACTCTAGAGCACTACCATGGCAGAACCGCAGATCAACCCCTGGTCAGGCACCCCGTCCCTTGATATCGAGAAGACGTTTGCCGAATTCGGAATCGACTCAATAGCGCCGGTCATGGCAGAACTCCCCGAGGTGCCGTACTTCATGCGCCGGGGCATCGTGGTCGGCCACCGCGACTACCGTCCCATCGCGCAGGCTATCCGGAACCGGACCCCGTTCCATATCCTGACCGGGTTCATGCCCAGTGGCCACCCGCACCTCGGCCACCTGATGGTGATGAAAGAGGTGGTCTGGCACGTGCAGCAGGGTGGCAACGGCTACATCACCATCGCTGACCGGGAAGCCCATGCGGTCCGGGGCCTTTCGTGGGAGAAGTGCGACGAGTTCGGCAAGGAGTACCTCGCCTGCCTCTATGCTCTCGGGTTTGAGGGCACCACCTTCTTCCAGAGCCGGAACAACCGGCTCAAGGACCTTGCGTTCGAGGCGGCAACGAAAGTCAACTTCTCGGAACTTGCGGCCATCTACGGTTTTGGTCCCGAGACCGATCTCGCCCACGCGGATGCCGTGATAACCCAGGTCGCCGATATCCTCTACCCCCAGATCGACCGGGAACCGGCACCAACCGTGGTGCCGGTCGGGGTTGACCAGGATCCGCACATCCGTCTCACCCGGGGTGTCGCCCACAAGATGCGGATGTTCACGGTCGAGGAACGGGACGGGTATATCAGCGTCCGGTCCAAGAACGCACCGGAGGCGGCGCTTGATGCTGTGAAGAAGGCTTTCCCGCACGCAAAGAAGTACGAGGGGCACGTGGACATTAAGGGGGCGCAGTGCGCTGATGTTGCCGCAAAGGTGCGGGAGATCGAGCGGGCGCACGGCGGTTTTGCGTTCTATACTCCTTCATCCACGTATCACATCTTCATGCCGGGCCTCACGGGCGGCAAGATGTCGTCGAGCATTCCCGAGAGCATCATCTCGTTCTACGAGACCGAGGCCGTGGTGAGAAAGAAGGTGATGAGCGGGATCACCGGCGGGAGGATGACGCTTGAAGAGCAGAAGCGCCTTGGCGGCGAACCGGACAAGTGCTCGATCTTCCTCCTCAACCTCTTCCACATGGTAACCGATGATAACGAACTGGCTGAGATCAAGCGCAAGTGCATGGCTGGCGAGGTCACCTGCGGCCAGTGCAAAAAGGATACGGCCGAGCGGGTGGTGGCGTTCTTGAAAGACTTCCGGGAGAAGATGGACGCATGCCAGGACAGGATTGTGGTGTAAGATGGCGGAACTGACCCAGAACGAGAAACGGTTGCTCGCAACCCTTGCAAAGGAGAAGAATGCGGAT
>JBFYKS010000250.1:0-6433 GCA_041305785.1 Methanoregula sp.
AAAAAAGAGAGGGGAGAACAAAAAAAACGATCTCCACGTAACCTACCATGCCTCGGGGAAGGCCATGTTCGTGTAGATGTCCTCAAGCCGGGCCTTATGCGTCTTCTCCATGTTTGCCAGCTGGGAAAAGAGGAGCTGCTGCTCGGTATCGGTTGAAAGACTGGCAAGCTGGGTATACATCTGCATCGCCTCAAGTTCCTTTTTAATTGCAATGACCAGACCATCAAGTGGTTTTAAGTCGGCAGTCAGGGCAGGGCTTGGGATCGCATCGCCAACCTTGTAGTCCTTGCCGGGATTGAAATGGAGTTTGGCAACATCCTTTGTCAGGAAACCCTGGAGGAACTCCCGGTGTTTCTTCTCCTCGCCTGCAAGTTCGTCAAAGAGTGCCTTTAATGCCTTGTCCTTTACCCGGTCCGAAACGCTGCGGTAAAACGTGTAGGCTTCCACTTCGCGGTCGATTGCCGTGGAAATGATCTTTTTTGCATCGTCTGCTTTCATGGTTTAACACACACTTCTGGTCAGGTCCTGACCAGTTTTCTGTATGGCAGGACCACTATATATCTGCATGGATGCCAGCATACCATTACTGCCCGGGGAAAACCGGCATCAAAAAAGAATCTCTCCTGACCCACCACGTTTTATTATCCGGCAACACGTAACCGGAAGATAACGATGTGCAGTACAATGACCAGAAAAGCAGGGTGGTGCGGGAACCCGTGTTGCGTGAACGGGAAAAACCCCGGCACATGAGGAGAGGACATGGCAGATCCTGAAAAAAAACCGATCCGGAAGATCCTTGTTGTTGAGGACAGCCGGACGCAGGCCGAGTACCTCCGGCATATCCTCGAGAACGAGGGTTACCGCGTAACGCTCGCAGAGAACGGCAACGAGGCACTCGAACAGATTTCCATTGACCGGCCATCAATCGTCTTTACTGATATTGTAATGCCCGAGCTGGACGGGTACGAACTCTGCCGCAGGATCAAGGCTGATGAAAAGACGGCCGGGATTCCGGTTATCCTTGTCACGCAGCTCTTTGATCCTGTGGACGTTATCCGGGGACTGGAAGCAGGTGCTGACGATTTTATCATCAAACCCTTTGAAGCCGGTTACATCCGTCCCCGGCTTTTGACAATCCTTTCCGCAATGCAACAGCCGGATCCTGACGGAGATCTTCCGGCACTTCCGGTCATGGCAGGAGGGAAAACCTATACGGTCAACTCAGGCAGGCTCCGGATCTTCAATATCCTCCTCTCAACCTATGAAGTTGCGGTCAGCAAGAATGCCGAACTCCTCGAGGCTCAGGACCGGCTCGGCTCCTTAAACGAACAATTGCAGGAGGCTGTTGAGAACCTGAAACAGTCCAACACCCGTTTGACGCAGGAGAACATCGAACGCCAGCGGGTGCAGAAAGCGCTTGATGAGGCCAACACCAAACTCAACCTGATGGCCAGCATCACCCGCCACGATGTCATCAACCAACTCACCTCCCAGCATGAGGCGCTCGATTCTGCTCTCCTGCTTCGCGACCAGGATCCGAAAAAGGCGTGGGAGCAGGTCACAACTGCCGCCGAGATCGCCACCCAGACATTAAACGCCATCAGGTTCACGGGCGAGTACCAGAAAGTGGGGGTCAAAGCCCCCCAGTGGCAGAACCTCCGAACGCTCGTGGACGCTGCCGTAAAGCACACGACCCCGGGCACTGTTGCCATTGCTAATACCCTGCCTCAGGACCAGGAGATCTATGCCGACCCCTTGATCGAGAAGGTTTTTGCCAACCTCATCGACAATGCAATAAAATACGGGCAGAAACTCACATCCGTGCGCTTCAGTCTTGAAACTGAGGGTGAAGCCGCAATTATCGTCTGTGAGGATGACGGGGTCGGTATTCCTGAAAAGAAGAAGGAACTGGTATTCTCCTACGAGTACGGCATGGATTCCGGTCTTGGCCTCTTCCTCTCCCGGGAGATCCTTGCCATCACCGGAATCACGCTTTCCGAGAGAGGGACTGAAGGAACCGGTGCACGGTTCGAGCTCCGCTGCCCGCCCGGTACCCTCCGGAGTACGAAACTGAGTGGGAGATAGAGCCGATCTCCGGCCATCCTGAAAGCAACAATTTCGAATCAGGGAATCATTTTTTTAGACCAACATCGAACGCAAGAGTAAAGGTCTCCCGATGACACTGACACATTCTGCCCTCGCTCTCGTCAACAACCCTCTCCACCGCAACCGCATCCTCGCCATTCTTCTCCTTTCCCTCGTTACCCTGGGGGCAAACCTGTTCGGCATGATTACCGGAATCACGGTCGTTCTCTCCCACCTGCTCTACTTTCCCATCATCCTCGCGTCCTACTGGTATCCCCGGCGCGGCCTTGCGTTCTCCATCATCATCACAGCCCTGTATGGCACCCTGATTTTTCTCTATGCCCCCGCTTCGTTGTTCCCTGATGTCTTCACGCTCTCCCGGATGGCAATGCTGGTCATCATCGGCGGGGTTGTTGCCCTCCTGGCCAAAAACCTGGCACGTTCCGAACAGCAGCTCCACGACATCATCGAATTCCTTCCTGATGCCACCTTTGCCATTGACCGGGAAGGAACGATCATTGCGTGGAACCGGGCCATCGAAGAGATGACCGGCAGGAAGAAAGATGAGATGCTGGGGCAGAAAGATGCCAGGTACAGCCTTGCGTTCTATGACGAGCCCCGGCCGATGCTGGCAGGCCTTATCGTGAGCGGTACCGATAACCCTGAAGCCCGTTACCCTTCCATACGTCGCGAATCGGAAAAACTTGTCTCGGAAGCATACCTCCCCCAGTTCTTTGCAGGCCGCGGGGCACACCTCCGGTTCTCGGCTACCGCGCTTGTGGATGCTAACGGCAATGTGACCGGCGCAATCGAGTCCATCCGGGATATCACCGATCAGGTGATGACGCAGGCTGCCCTTGAAAAGACCAGCAGGCGCTTAAACACCCTCTCGGGCATCCTCCGGCATGACCTCTCCCGGAAGCTTGCGGTCCTGTACGGCCACCTCCGGCTCGGCGTGATGAAGTTCAACGATCCGGAGGTTATCACCTTCATTGCCGGGATCAAGGAAGCCGCCAACGGGATTATGCGCCAGATCGAGACATCCCGGGAGTACCGGGATATTGGTGCCACGCCTCCTGCCTGGATCCCCGTGCAGGAAGCGTTTGGGACTGCCGCAGGACGCATCGATTCCAGCCGGGTAAAATTCCGCGCATGGACCGAACGGCTGGAGATCTTCTCCGACCCGCATCTCCCCACGGTGTTTTACCAGATCCTCCATAACTCGCTCAAGGAAGAGACCGGAGCAACAAAGATCATCGCCACCTATCAAATCCTTCCTGAAGGGTGCGCAATTATCATCGAGGATAACGGGACGGGCATTCCCGACCAGCAGAAAGCATCACTCTTCATCCAGCGCGAGGACAGTTACGGCCGGGGTCTCTACCTTGCCCACGAGATCGTTTCCATTACCGGCATGACCATACGGGAGACCGGCACCTACGGGCAGGGCGCACGGTTCGAGATCCTCATCCCGTCAGAAGGGTATCGCGTCCAGGGGGTGGACTGATGACAAGGGACATGGCAGGACCGCAGGATCCGGCCCAGATGGTTGTGCAGGCCCAAATGGATGAACTGTCATCGGAACCGCCGGTGATAAAAGAACTCACCGTCCCGGAGTTTACCCTTGCAGATGCTGCCTGGAAGGATTACCATGAGACGACCGGCAATCCTGCCACAGACCGGATCTTCGGGGTATTTGTCCAAGGCCGCCTCGTCTCACTTGCCCGGTGCCACAGGCATGACAAAAACCTTGAGGTAGACGGGATCTGGACACATCCCCCCTTCCGTGGCCACGGCTACTCCCGCATGGCAGTCGGGGCACTCGTGGAAGCCTGCCACAATGACGATCTTTACATGTATGCGGTCAGCCACCTCACCGGGTTTTATGCGCGGTTCGGCTTCCTGCCAATCCCCGAAAAGGATCTGCCGGAACCTGTCCGCGAGCGGTACACGTGGGCTGCGGGCAACCTCGAAGGTGCCGAAGTCCAGCCCATGGTCCGCAGGGCCGGCACCGGTGCGATATTCGTGCGGCCATAAAAACACGGCTCTTCGTCATTTACCCGGGGTTGAAAAAGAAGGCTCATTGTCGAATGGCTAACGCATGTATTGGATAGAGTATAAAGATGGGGGCTGATGCCCCCGTATCCCCGAATACGATGAACGCCGCCGCCATCTGGAGTGGGCGCCCCCGCGGCGGTTTTTTACGGAGAAAATTTTAAACCGCCATTCCATAATGGGGCCCGAAGACGGGGCCCCCCCCACATGTATTTTGTAGTGTATCTTACCCACACGAAATGTCGGAGAGCCAAAAAAAGATTACTTGTAGCCAAAGATTGGGATCATCGGTTTTAAGGGATCGAAACTGCCCCCGAGCGCGGATAACTGGTATGTCCGCGAGAACATTGTGCCCTTCTCATTGGTAAAGCTGATGACAACCTTGACTTTGTCCATCATCTGCCCGGTCTGGTGGAGATGGGTCTCTTCAACGCCAAGGGACGGCAGGTCAAATTCGACATTGACGGGAACAAGTGCCACATGAACGTTCTTTGCCACGGCATTGCCCGAGTTTCGTATGACAACTGCCTTTGAATCCTCACTCAGTTCCGCTACGATATCCGGCAGGAAGGTGCTGTCCTGCATGATCATCAGGGACATGACAAGGGTTACTATGAGCACAAACGCGATCCCGGCCAGGTAGATGTTGACCGTATAGAGAAAGATTGTGATGAGGATACCTGCAACAAGCAGGATGAGCAGTTTCCGGTCCATGCTGACCCGTTGTCCTGCCCGCATAAAGTGCTTAACGGTTTTCTCCGGTCACGCGGGAAGGAAAAATGAGGGAACTCTCTTTTTTCAGGCAAGCCGGTGGACCTGTTTGAGCTGCCGGACGGTCTCGAGGGTAACCTTGCCAGGTATCCCCTGCGGCACCGGCCGGGCCACGTTTCCATTCAGGGCATCAAAGATGCTGCAGATCGCATCGGGATGGGAAGGACCATACCCGCCTTCGAGCATGAAAGCGAGCGGAAAATCACCGGCACCGCGGACAAGCTGCGTAAGTGTACCGATATCATCCGGCATGAGTTTCATACTGCCCACCGGGTCATCAGAAAGAATATCCTGGCCTGCCGATATGATCACGAGATCCGGGTCATACCGCTGAAGCGCCGGGATGAAAATTTCATCAAACACGAACTGGTAATCCGCAATGGTGGAGTCCTGCCGAATCGGGGCATTCACCGTAAACCCTTCTCCGCTGCCGCTGCCGGTCTCCGTGATTAATCCCGTGTGAGGGAACGCTTCCTTTTCGTGGATGGAACAGTAGAGGAGACGGTTGGTATCATAAAAGATCTTCTGCGTACCATTTCCATGATGGGCGTCCCAGTCAATGATCGCAACTCGGTCAACGGAGGTCAGTGCTGCGGCAGCGGCAACCGCAGCATTGTTCAGGAGGCAGAACCCCATGGCCCGGTCTGCCTCTGCATGATGCCCGGGTGGACGGACAAGGGCAAAACAGGTCTCACCGGAAAGTGCCCGTTCAACCGCAAAGACTGCTGAGCCGGCAGCATACGTGGCAACTTCATACGAGCAGGGATTCACATACGTGTTCGGATCAATATACCCCATCTGGATCTGGTTCTGTTCCCAGTAGCCCCCGCTATAGACATATTCGTCGAGCATGCAGTAGTTGGCATTTTTCACGCATTGTTTCTCGAGCCAGGTCAGGTATCCGGGGAGGTGCACGCGCTGGAGGGCTTCAAAGGTGGCAGGTACCGGTGCATGGATCTTCAGGTTGTCCGGAAGCCGGGAAAGGATCGAAACCAGCCGGTCGTGGCACTCCTTATGCCCCAGACAGTCATGATTTTTAAAAACATCACCCGTGATTGCAGATATACCCATGGCCCAAATCCACACCTGCGTTCTAATCTCTCTTTATTGGCAGATGATGAACATTATGAAAATGACACAGAATAAAAACCAGCTGTTTGCGGGGTACTGACCTCCGGTAATTTTCCTGTGCGGTAATGGCAGGCCGGGATCGGTATCAGCATCAATATTCAACACCTCTGACGTAAAGATCGCTGCGCGGCGCACGCATTCGCGCCAGAACCGCCTTTTGAACCCGCACAAAAGAGTTTGAAAAATGGGCCACGATTAATGAGAAGTACTAAAAAATCCCGGAAAATAAACAACCTTATCTTCACGGTTTATCTCGTTTCTGGTAACAGCGACCGGTTTTTTGCCCAATGCACAGCACTTTCCGGCGAACAATTCGAAATGTATTAATAACAACATACCAGAAAATCTGTTTAACCTATACGAGACCCAAAAAAGATAGTTGCTGGTATAG
>JBFYKS010000251.1:0-3470 GCA_041305785.1 Methanoregula sp.
TATCTTCGACAAAGAAGCCTTTTTTACGTCCAAGAGCCAACATATGGAGCATTGCCGGGGTAGTCTAGTCCGGGAAGGCGGTAGCCTTGAAAGCTACTGGTGCCCTGCACCTCAAGAGTTCAAATCTCTTCCCCGGCGTAAAACGTGTTTTAAAAAAAAAGTGAATTTGTATCGTTATTCAGAGGTTCCAAATCTTCGCAAACAGGACTCCCATCAGCGGGAATGAGATTACCTCCCAGATGCCAGTACTGATATAGAAATCCAGCGGCCACGTCATGGATGTGATCATCACATACAGGCTGGGGACGGTCATGATGATAAGGAGAAGGCCTCCAAACATCAGGCCTTTTGTCATCTGGTCCCCCTTCAGGCAGTCACGGACGCAGTCAAATAGGATTGCAGCCGCAAATGCGATAACAAACGGGTACAGGTAGAAAAGGGTCATAATCGGGTCGTCCATCGCCCTCATCCCGCCATACTGGCTGATATCTGCAGGCAGGACCATGTTCACCAGGAAGCCGGAAACGATCATTAAGATGAGTAGCATAAATCCGGCAGCAACAGTGGCCGTTGCAATGTTTTTCACGTTCATAAAAAAAGATTCAGCGTTCCTTATAATAAAACGGCAGCCTGTGCAGGGCGAAAGTAAAAAAAGGTTTTCCGGCCTGCACCATTATCCCTTTTGTCGTAATGCCAATCCAGTATCCATATCACTGTTTTTATGTGGTTGGACTTCCCACAGTACAGGGTAGAAATATTCGAGAGGATCATACTATGTGCGTTGCAGTTCCCGCAGAAGTCCTTGAAATCAGGGATGGAAATATTGGTCTTGTGGATTTTGGCGAATTACAGCAGGAAGTCCGGCTCGATCTCGTCGATGTCCAGGTCGGGGAGTTCGTTCTTGTCCATGTCGGTTTTGCCATCCAGCGACTGTCCCGCGAGGAGGGCCTGGAGACCCGGGAAGTCTTCAGGCAGGTCTATGCTGCGATGGAGAGCTGATGCACGAGTATTCCATTGCCTATGACCTGTACGCAACCGCACGCACAGCAGCGCTCGAGCACCATGCAACGCAGGTAAAAAAGATCAGCGTTGATGTCGGGAAGATGGCCATGGTCAACCCTGACCAAGTGGTCTTTTTGTTTGACACCATCCGGAGCGATGACCCCCTCTTCAAAAACGCTGTTCTCGAATGTGTTGAAGCGGATCCCGAGACCACCTGCACCTGCGGGTATTCCGGAACCGAGGTCTATGTCTGCCCGAAGTGTGGCGCACTCCCGACCCTTATCCGGGGCCGGGAGATCGTTGTTACGAACGTGGAAATTGAGGTAGAGGATTAAGATGAAAGTCAATCTGATGCATGGCGCCGGTGGCGAAGTGATGGGGGAACTGCTCCAGACCTTAACAAAATTTAAAAACAACAATGCCGGTGGGATCGGGCTTGAGGCCCTTGATGACGGGGCCGTGATCCCCATTGGCAAAGAGAATATCGTATTTACCACGGACTCCCACGTGGTCCGCCCCATCTTCTTCCCGGGCGGGGACATCGGCAGGATCTCGGTCTGCGGCACCATCAATGATTTGACTATGATGGGCGGCCGGCCGATTGCGCTCTCGTGCGGTATGATCATCGAGGAAGGGTTCGATGTGGATGACCTTGCGCGGATCGTTTCCTCGATGGATGATGCGCTCGGCGAGGCCGGCGCTCACCTGGTGACCGGTGATACCAAGGTTCTCGAACATGGGGCGCTTGACGGGATTGTCATCAACACGGCCGGTATCGGTGTTGCCAAAAAGATTGTGCGCGACAACGGGCTTGTTCCGGGCGATGTGATCATCGTTTCCGGCACGCTTGGGGATCACGGGCTTGCCATCATGGCGCACCGCGAAGGGTTCGACCTTGGCGAACAGATAAAATCGGATGTTGCCCCTCTCTGGAAGATGATGGAGAACGTCCTTGATGCCGGCACGATTCATGCCATGAAGGACCCCACCCGGGGCGGGTTTGCGAGCGCCATCAACGAGATGGCAAACAAGAGCAGGGTGGGGGTACGGGTAATTGAAGAGCATATCCCCTTCAAAAAGAGCGTGAAGAGCGCTGCAGCGATGCTCGGGCTCGACCCGCTCGAAGTTGCAAACGAAGGAAAGGTTGTGATGGGCGTGCCCGCTGCCGATGCTGATGCGATCCTTGCCGCACTTCGTCAGCACCCTTACGGTAAGGATGCGGCAGTCATCGGACGGGTGGTCGGAGGATCCCATGTCATCATGGAAACGTCTGTTGGCGGTGAACGGTTCATCGAAACGCCCATGGGAGACCCGGTTCCCCGGGTCTGCTGACCCCCGATCCCTTTTTTGTAATTTCTATCTGCTCAGTTTTTTTGCCTGTTCCGGATTCAGGGCCGGATCCTGCAGGGCATTGCGATATCCGGCGCGGGGAACCTGTATGACAAAACGGGCACCTTTGCCAAAGGTTCCGGTCTCGTGGATCGTCATGTTGGTGATGGCGAGGATCTCCCGGGACAGGAAGAGGCCAAAGCCGGTATTTTTAAAATATTCCCGCCGGAAAATTCTCTCCTTTTCCATATCTGGTACTCCCACACCGTTATCTTCAATGATGATCTGCAGGTCATTTTCCACATAATCGCTTCTGACGATAAACTCGGTCACATGCTCGCCATGCCTAATGGAATTGTCGATGAGATTGAAAAAGACCTTCTCGAGAAGCGGGTCTGCATAAACCTCAATCTGGGGGAGGTTGGCGCGGATGAGGATCTGGCTGGGATCGATACTTGCCGTGGCAAGCGATACCGTCTCAGCAATGTTATGCCACTGGGGCGAATGGACTCCGATGTTCTGGTAATCGCGGGTGAAGAGGATCTGGCTCCGGATCGTATCGGCTGCTTTCTTTTCCTTATTGATGTAGGTGAGCATTGTGGGATCCGTGATATCCTGGCGGGAGAGTTCGAGATACCCGATGAGGACGGTGAGCTGGTTGAGGATATCGTGCCGGGTCACGTTGTTGAGAAGGTTAAGTTTCTTGTTGGCCTGCGTGAGAGATTCCTGCGAGAGTTTGTTGTCCGTGATATCAACAACGGTACAGATGACGCCCGGTTCACCGGTCTCTGCTGCCGAGACCAGGGCCCAACGCGTGCTGCCATCGCAGCCCCGTAACCGTACTTCAATATCGCCGACCCGCCGCAGGTCCCGGACTTTTGCAAGGAATCCTTCCCGTTCCTCGCGGTCAGGGATGATATCCGGCAGGGAAGACCTCATCAGTTCGTCACAATCAAAGCAGATCATGGTGGCAAACTTCCGGTTCGCATCCCGGATCTTCAAGGTCTCGCGATCATAGCTGAACACCCCGGCCTGGGAGTTGTAATATGCCCCGCAGCTCTTCTCCCCCTCTTTACGGTATACCTGTGAGTAGGTGGAGATGAGGACGCCAAGCGAGACAAAGATGTAAAACCAGACCG
>JBFYKS010000252.1:0-9583 GCA_041305785.1 Methanoregula sp.
CAAGGATTTCGTGAAGATCGGGCGGGAAGAACTCCTCAAGCGACCCGCGGTTCCCGTGCCTGACCATTGCATCGATGGCAGCATCGTTGTAATACGTGATCTTCCCGTTCTGGTCTACTTCAATCACCGGGGTTAGTTCGAGATGCGGGATTTTGGACGGATTTTTCACGCCCTGCACCGCAGATACTTTTTGGGAAATATCCGACATAAGGATCATGTGGCCGAAGTGGAGATTGCCTGCATCAAGAGGGGAGATATGGATCTCGGTATCAATCGAAAAACCCTGGCAGTGCCGGAAACGGGTAATAATTCTGGCTTTCCCCGTTGTTTTCAAATCCTGCTGTATCCGCCGTCCAATCTCTTCATAGGTACGAGGGTTCTCATAGAGATTTTTCAGATGAACCCCTTTAAGCTCATCACGCCGGTATCCCAGCATTGCCGCTAGGGAATCGTTTACCCACTGGAACGTACGGTTCCGGACATATGCGATGCCATGAGGAGAGGCAGAGAGAATGGCCCGGAGGATCGCGTGCTTTCGTTTCAGGGCAGATTCGGCTCTGCGCTTTTCAACAGCCCGTTTTACCTTATGCGAAAGTTCTGCATACTGCGATCTGACATCTCCACCTTTCTGGAGATAAAAATCGGCACCGGAATTGAGTGCCTCAATAACGACATCCTCCCGGCCTTTACCGGTAAAAAGAATGAAGGGGAGCGTTCGCATCCCTGACCGAACTTCCTGTAAGAAGGCTATCCCATCCATTTCCGGCATCTGGTAATCAGATACTATGGCATCGAATGTTCTTCTTTGAAGCAGATCCAGTGCTTCAGCAGCTGAATTAGCGGATGTCACAGAAATTCCGAAAATCCGTTCAAGATAGAGAGTCCCGATTTCAAGAAGTGCTGGTTCATCATCAACAAGCAGGATGGAAATTGATACTGCGGCGGCTTCAATAGCTGGGGGTGATACTGATCCCGTGGGTTCTGGTCTCTTGCTTCCGGAATTTTTGAGGTTTGGAGATGGTGCAGATTTCTGCCAGATCGCAGAGGCAACTGTATTCATAAGCGTGTCTCGTACCATGCAATCATCCTCCCATTATCGGAACGGGTTTGTTTTTTCCGCAACAGACTGCCGCAGGTTGTGGAGTGTATTGACCAGCCGCCATTCCGCCGGTTTCTGAAATACCGGACAAAACAGGATCTCTTTCTGATCGAGGGTGGTAAGAGTGCAGGGTTTTTCACATAATTCGCAGCGCAGGATTCGCATAAGTGTTCCTCTTTTTTACCTGCTATAGTGATAGGTGCTATTTCATATAGTTTTTCAATATAATCTATATTGCACATCATAATCTATAGATATGAAAAATTGTTTGTATTGAAAAACTGAAAACGAAAAACGGATTGGATTAACGGCCCGGTTTGGATTTATAGGATCCCCCTTCATTCTCCACAAGCAGGTTGATGACGGTCTCGGAAATATCCCCGGCATACTCCCCCGAGCGCCGGATGCTCTCCGCAATGTACCCGATATTGATCGCAACCAGTGTCTCCTGCCTGAGCGCCAGGTTGTCGATGTCCCCGCAGATCTTCTCAAGAGCGCTGATGGACTCGATATTCCGGTGGGCTTCTTTCATGTCGGTGTTGAAAAACGATACAATGCTCCGGTCAAAGATCTCGAGCGACATCACGCTGGATTTTTTCACAGCATCAAAGACATTTTTATCGATATCACCATCCATCAGCGGCATCGCATGCTCCGCAATCCGTACCGCGTGGTCACCCACCCGCTCGATGATCCGGCTGAGCATATTGAAGTACATCGCCATACCGGGCGCGATCCCCATCTTCCGTGAAAGGCCAGCATGGTTCATGATCATCATGGTCTGGCGGGCAATGAGCCAGTTGAGCCGGTCAACATCCGTGTCCCGGTTGATAACATCCTGTGCCAGCATTCGGTTCTGCGTCTCAAAAGCTGCGATTGCATCTTCGTGCATGGCTCTGACAACCACATACATCCGCTTGATGGTGTTGTCAAACGGCATCTCTGCCGGGTTGAGCAGGTCCCGGATGGAAATGACCGTTGCGGTCTCCTCTACCACTTCCTGGCCGATGGTCATCTGGGTAAAGTCCCGGACAACCGTCCGGACGAATGGCGCGAACCGTTCTTTTGTGGTGATACGTATCGTTGAGAAACCGGTGATGTACGCACCGATGAGCATCCGGAAGAGGAACGCTGGATCCGAGACGGTGCTACTGTCAATCTCCTTTGTCCGCTGGGCCGGCTCGTCCGTAATCTTTTTGGTCACGAGCAGCGTCCCGTCCGGCTGGACGATGAGCCCTACCGGATCGTTCTTCTTAATCTTCTGTTCTTCCGCCCAGTCCTTGGGAAGCGTCACCACGTACGACGCCCCGCCCGTCACCTGCACCCGCCGGATCTCCATTATGCACACCCCACAACGAAAGTAAACAGAACTCTCTATGTTCCTCTATCTCTCTCTTTAAAGTATATAGAGAGATATAGTTTATGGCGAAAAACAGTATATCCACTCCCATGAAAGGGATGATGGAACACCATGAATCAACCAAAGAATTCCTTTCTGATCTGTGCTTTCAGTCTTGTCGCGATCGTAATGCTCGCGCTGGCTGCAGGATGTACCGGTAGCGAGAATGCAAAAGTCGCCACACCCGAAACGGCAGATACCCCGGCATCCACCGGGCAACGGGAGACCCTGTCGGTCAGCGGTTCGACCACGGTTCTGCCCATCGTGCAGAAAGCGGCCGACACCTACATGACAACGCACAATAATGCCGACATACAGGTAGCCGGCGGCGGTTCCGGTGTCGGGATCCAGGCTATCGGAAAAAAGACCGTAGACATCGGCATGTCCTCCCGCGAACTGAAAGCTTCCGAGATGGAAACCAGCCCGAACCTTATCATCACCACTGTTGCGCAGGACGGTATTGCAGTAGTCGTGAACCCCAAAAACGGCATTGAATCCATCTCGCTCGATGATGTCGCCGGGATCTATCTTGGAACCATCACGAAGTGGAGCGAGATCTCTCCCGCGGCAATGACCGGCACCAGCGACACAATTGTCGTGATCGGCCGCGACAGCGCTTCGGGCACCCGCAGTTACTTTGATGAAGAGATCTTAAAAAAGCAGACTCCCGCACCAACCATGCTTGAGAAGAACTCGAACGGCGCCGTGCTCCAGACCGTTGCCCAGACGCCAGGATCGATCGGGTATGTCTCCATTGGTTTTGTCAGCGATGACGTGAAGGCACTTCCCATCCGCTACAGTGATAACAAGGTTGTTGCCCCGACCCTTGAAAATGTGAAGAGCAGGCAATACCCGATCTCCCGTAACCTCTATGTCATAACAAACGGCAAGCCTTCGGACCTCACTGCTGACTTCATCGCGTACCTGCTCAGCCCCGCGGGCCAGAAGATCGTCCTTGATGAAGGCTACGTCACCGTAGTCTGAATGTAATCTGGAGCAGAACATGCACCGTGACGGCACACTGACAGGGAATGCTGACGCAGATTCTTGCATGAATGCGGCCCCTGCAATAAAGGAGAGGGCGATAAAAACCCTCTTTTTCTGCACGGCTGCAACCGCAGTCATTGTCGTAACGTTCATTCTTCTCTTCCTGCTTGCTGATGCCCTGCCGATCTTCGCGTTCGAAGGCCTGCCGGACTTTCTCCTTGGCCAGACCTGGGCACCGTCCGCGGCCGAGCCCCTGTACGGGATCTTTCCGCTGATTGTCGGAACCCTGCTCGTCACCCTTGGTGCCATGGTCTTTGCCGTCCCGTTATCCCTTGGCTGTGCCATCTACATTGCAGAACTCGCAAGCCCCCGGATCAAGAGCATCCTGAAACCCGCCATCGAACTGCTTGCGGGAATCCCGTCAGTTGTGTTTGGGTTCTTCGGACTCATTGTTCTCACCGACTTCATCCGGGTAGTCTTCGATCTCCCCACGGGCGAGACCTGGCTTGCCGCATCCATCCTTCTTGGGATCATGGCACTGCCGACCATCATCAGCGTCTCGGAGGATGCCATCACCGCAGTCCCCCGCGAGTACCGGGAAGGATCCCTTGCCATCGGCGCCACCCGCTGGCAGACCATCAGCCGGGTCATCGTCCCAGCCGCCATGTCGGGCATCGCCGCCGCCATCATCCTTGGTATCGGGCGTGCCGTGGGCGAGACCATGGCGGTGATGATGGTTGCCGGGAACGCCGCGATTATCCCAAACCCGATCTGGAACATCCTTTCGCCCGTCCGGACGCTGACCGGCACGCTCGGTATCGAGATGGGAGAAGTTGCAGTGGGAAGCGAGCACTACAGTGCGCTATTTGGCGTAGCGGTTGTCCTGCTCACCATCACGCTCATAATCAATCTTGCAGCCGTTGCCATCCTCCGCCACATCCACGAGGGTGCGGTGGCACGGCCGGGACACAGAAACCTCCTGCCGGCACGGATCAAAAAAACCCTCACCGGGATCCTGGAATACGCGCTCGCAGGAGCTCTCATCCTCTTCCTTTTCACGGTGCTGCCATGGTACCTTGCCGGGGGGGTTTTGCTGGCCGGTGCCGCAGGGTACTTTGGCCGGCACCGTATCTCGCGGGTCCTTACCGAGAAGGCAGCCTTCTCGCTCATCGTTCTCTGTGCCCTCACGGTACTTGGTATCCTGTTCATCATCCTTACCGATATAATCGTCAACGGCATCCCCGCTATCTCATGGGAGTTCCTCACGCAGCCGCCAAAAGATCTTGGGCGTGCCGGGGGGATCTTCCCGGCAATCATCGGGACCCTGTACCTTGTCGCGGGAGCGATCGCAATCTCCCTCCCGCTGGGGTTAGGGGCGGCGATCTACCTTATCGAGTACACCCGCGAAGGCCGGATAACGAAAATCATCCGGACGGGCGTTGACCTCCTTAACGGCACCCCATCCATTGTCTTTGGCCTCTTTGGCTTTGCGTTCATTGTCCTGTACTTAAACGTCGGGATCTCTCTTCTGGCCGGCCAGGTCACGCTTGCCCTGATGGTACTGCCCACGATCATCCGGACCACGGAGGAGTCGTTAAAGAGTATCCCGCAGTCGCTCAGGGAAGGAAGCCTGGCGCTGGGTGCAACAAAATGGCAGACCATCAGCCGGGTGGTCCTGCCGCCCGCGGTGCCGGGTATCGTGACAGGATCCATCCTCTCGATTGGCCGGGCAGCCGGCGAGACCGCACCCATCATGTTCACGGCCGTGGTCTTCTCGCAGCGCTTCCTGCCGGACTCGGTCTTTGACCCGGTCATGGCGCTGCCGTACCACCTCTTTATCCTGGCAACCAACGTGCCGGGCGCATCTGCCAGCAAGTACGGGACAGCACTCGTCCTGCTCATTCTTGTCGTTGGGCTGTATTCAGTCGCTATCTGGGCAAGGACCCATTTCCAGAACAAGATACGGGGATAACATGTCAGAAAATGCTATCATTGCAACAAACGATCTCAACCTCTGGTACAACAGTACGCATGCGCTCCAGTCAGTCACAATGCAGGTACCAAAGAACCGGGTGACTGCCCTCATCGGCCCTTCGGGCTGCGGCAAGTCCACGCTTTTGCGCTGCTTCAACCGGTTGAACGATCTCATCGACAACGTGCGCGTCACGGGCGAGATCACGCTGGATTCCGAGAACATCCACCGGCCGGGAGCCGATGTCGTCTCCCTCCGGAAGAAAGTCGGCATGGTCTTCCAGAAGCCCAACCCGTTCCAAAAATCGATCTACGAGAACGTTGCATACGGTCCCCGGGTGCATGGCATCCGGGACAAGACCGAACTCGACCGGATCGTGGAGGAGAGCCTCCGTCATGCTGCGCTCTGGGATGAGGTGAAGGACCGGTTGTCCGATTCGGCGCTCGGCCTCTCGGGCGGACAGCAGCAGCGGCTCTGTATTGCCCGGACCCTCGCGGTAGGTCCGGAGGTGATCCTGATGGACGAGCCCTGTTCGGCGCTCGACCCGATCGCCACGGCAAAGATCGAGAACTTAATCGACTTGCTCAAGAAGGAGTACACGGTCATCATCGTCACCCACAACATGCAGCAGGCGGCCCGGGTGAGCGACTACACGGGGTTCATGTATCTCGGGAAGCTCATCGAGTGCGGCAGGACAAGCCAGATCTTCGAGCACCCAAAAGAAGAGCTCACGGAGAATTATATCACCGGACGTTTCGGGTAGGAGGTAAACATGGCAGAAAAATTTCACACGGAACTGGATACTGTCAAGAGCGAGACCGTGATAATGGCAAGGTTTAGCCGAGCCATGCTACGGGACGCTGTGGATGCGCTTATCCGGCAGGACCCGGAGCTGGCAGCCGCGGTCGTGGCAAAGAAGGACGAGATCCACACCATGGAAATGCGGCTTGAAGAGGATTGTTACCACCTCATCGCCACCGGACAGCCCATGGCAAAAGACATGCGGATGATTGTCTGCACGCTCAAGGTCATCGCGGCATCCCACCGCATCGGCCGGTACGGCAAGGTTATTGCAAAGATCGTGCAGGAGATCAACGATAAACCGCACATCAGCCACATGATGAGCATACCGCACATGGCTGATCTCGCCATCGATATGATCGACGATGCTATCGAAGCATACGAGAAGGATTCCCTCCGGCAGATCGCCAACTTCTCGGCACGGGATGACACGATCGACGCGCTGCGCCACTCGATCTTCCGCGAAGGCATCACGCACATGATGGAGGATCCCAAGACCATCACGCGGTGCACGCATTACATCATGGTGGCACGGTACCTTGAACGGTGCGCCGACCATGCGTGTAAGATCGCAGAGAACGTGCACTACATGGAGATGGGCGAGCGCTTGGAGATCCACTGAGGTCCGGTATGCAGTTTGTTTCCGATGATTCTGGTGAGAGGGTGCCGATGGACCCGGAGGATCATGCGGCGCTGATGGCGTGGGTGAAGGCAAAGGAGGGGCGGGGAGAAACCACCCACGGTCACAAAACATTTCATCCCCGGCTGTAACATAACCGTCAACCATCCCCCTTTTTTTACGGTTGATCCCCCATCTCACCTTTGTTGTCCGGGCCCGCGACCGCAAATTCCCGGGCGCGTGTTCCGCTCCCGGTTCCAGTACTTCACGAAATATTCTTTTAGTGAAGTGGCGGTTGTATCGCTCCGTCCCGACCAGGCATCCCCCATCCTTCCCTCGTCCTTCCATCGTCCCAAAACACCCCCTCCGACGTAAGAATCATCCGTCCGGGAAACGTCATCCTGCCGCCCGGGACCCGTTTCCACCCCCCATATGGCCATCCTGGGGGTAAAACTCTAAAAATTTCTCCCAAACGCGATCTCCCTTTTTTGACCCCCCATGATCTGGGTAAAATTTTCGCCCGTGGCGGGCTTTTGGCAGCCGGAAATTTCCGGGACAGAGTAACGGCTGTGCAATTTTTGCGCTTTTTATCAGGCCTCTAATTTGCAGGTTGAAATCCCCATTAAAATGCCCCGTTTATCCTGAATCCCGTTTAAAAAGGACTTTTCCATGGGCGTGGACATCGTTTCCACTGCCGAATTTTCTGCCCCGAACACACCCGGAACCTCTTTCGTCGGAGAATCTATCCCCGGGGAGGGACGTTCCGGACAGGGGCAATGCGGGGGTCAGTTGGGGGCGGGGTTGCCGGTGAATCGCTTGCCGGCCCTGGATGACTGGGGAACTGTATTCCCGAAGATCTAAAAAAAAAATTCTGGGTCCAGTACTTCTCTAAAATTTTCTCCATGAATCCAGGGTAGTCACAATCATCACCAACAACCGATCACCCGAAACTTCGAAAGACCGGGATAAAAGGTACCATTGAAAAATTTTTTGTTTTCCTTCCCAGACGAAGAGGCGGAAGAGAACAAAGCGGAACAAATCCCCCCGTTAAACATGTCAAAAATCAGGTACAGGGAGAAAGCGTATATCCTGGTACCAAGAGAATAGGAATAAGTGGAAAAACCACGTGAACAAAACACACTGACAAGGAAGTGATTACCACGTCGAATATGAAAAAGAAAAAAGTTGCTCCCGCGACTGCTCCCGCAACAAAGGGCGCTGCTCCCGTTGAGACAAAGAAGTCCAGCCAAAAGAGGAAATAATTCCAAACTCATTTCTCGTTTTTTCTGATTGTTCTCGTTTCTGAAAGGAAGTTTTCTCATACGCCAGGGGGACCGGAGGGTTGTGGGATGAAGAGGGATTGTTCCGCAACCTGCAATGGTGATATCGGCTCTTCTCCCAATGTGGGATCTATAGATCCAATAAAAATCCCTTTGACAGATAGATCATTTTCATCAGGATTCAGCCATCCGGGGTCTGCCCGGAGAGCACGAACAGGTACGTGATGAGCGCAAAAGTCGGCAGATCATTTGCCCGGTAGTTAGTCCCAAAACCACCAGTCCCGACCAGAGAGTATATGATCCAATTCAGAGTAACGGGTACAGATGAAGAAAATTTTCCTCATCCTGGTTTTTTTATTGCTGGGAATTATCCTTGCAGCCGGTTGTACCGGTCCGACATCCTCCGCTGCAACAGTTACCGATACACTGGCACCCGGGAGTACACCGGTGAATACGCCGGCTACTGGATCCAATTCCACCCGGGTTACTGAACCGGCAACCACGCTTCAGGTAACAGAATCCGCTCCGACCGTGATACCGGTACGGTACGAGACACTCCACATGGTGGAAGTCACGTCAGCGGTTCCTACGCGGGTCGCATCCGATAACCCGTACCTGGTAGATCTCACTATCCGGAAACGGACCTTTACCTACCCGCTCCCGAACTGTTTCATGCAGACCGCATTTCCGCAATTGCAAAAAGATACCTATGGGATAAAACAGGTTGTGCCAAATCTTGCCGTCATCACAGAAGACGATTATCTCACGTTCATCCGGAAAAATACCGAAGATAATTCCGAGACGGGCAAACTCAAGACTCCTCCGGCATGCATGGGGTCTGCTGCTGAACCCACGTGGAACTTTATTGAGGTGCGGGTAATTCTGGATCCAACAAATGTCCACCCGACGGATTACACTATCACACAGAACATATGGTCCAATGGAAAGATCGTGGTAAAGTTCGCAACAACGCAGAGCATTGTACTCGGCAAGCAGGTAACCCTGCTCAGTTACATTCCTATCAGATCTGACGAAGTGGACCTGTACGATATGGTCGGAATAACCTATACCCGGCACTGATTTTTTTAAAAAAAATCCGGAGGGATTGAATTTTTTAAAAAAACCCGGAAATTTTGTAAAAACGAAAAAAATTTTTTTACTGTCAGAAATCCAATCATTTTTTCCCTCGCCCCTGCCCGCAGCAAGTCCGGGATCCGGTTTCCCTTCCGGCGCCCCAGGCGACCGACCCGTCATACCCGATCTCAAGGAGTCGCGAGTTCTCCATGCAGAAGAACCGGAGCGCACCATATTTCGAGAAGGGCCATTTTGATACCGCTTAACGGCGGTCTCCCGCGGCTCAGGTGCACCGTTCCGTGTATGCCGGTTCCCGCGAATATTTGGCCGCCATCCGGCCAGGCATTTATGC
>JBFYKS010000253.1:0-5075 GCA_041305785.1 Methanoregula sp.
GGGGATGGGGTTTGTTCAGAAATTTCCATTGCGAAAAATCCCTCTTTTGTATCCGGGGAGTGTCATATTAGTTGTATCACGCTGGTTTAAGTACTTTCAGCTGATTGCATTACCGTCAGAAACGATCCTGCACCGGGTTTTTAGAACCAGTGACCCGCATGAATGCGTAAAAAACTACAATACCAGCGGAGCGGAATAATTACGGTATACAATTTTTGTTGATCCCCGCACCCCAACAAAAATCCGAGGGAACGATAGCATGAGAGTCATCAGTACGGAACATTCGCAGGTTCTTGCCACCCGGGTGGCACGGGCACTGGACGTAAAACTTGTTGAAGTAAAATTTTCCCGCTTTCCGGACGGGGAGCATTACCTGAAGACCGGAGAACTCGATGACGAGACGGTCATCATCGGGAGTGTTCCGGACAACGATGCCCTCGTCCAGCTCCTCCTCCTGATCGATGCCTGCGGGGGATCCCGGTGCCGGCTGGTCATCCCGTACATGGCCTATGCCCGGCAGGACAAGCAGTTCAAAACGGGCGAGCCCTTAAGTGCGCGGGCAGTTGCGCGGGCGCTGAGTTGCGGGGTTGATGATATCACCACGATCAATATCCATGATCCGTCGGTGTTACCGCATTTCTCCGTGCCTGCAAAAAACATCTCCATTGCCGAAGATATCGGGTTGTACTTGCGGACGCTTGATCTCAAAAACCCGCTCATCCTTGCTCCCGATGATGGCGCCCTGAAGTTTGCACAAGGGGTGGCAGCAGTCGGGGGCTGGGACGTGGATCATCTCGATAAGACAAGGCTGAGCGGGGTTGAGGTGAAAATGGACAGCAAGCAGCTGAGCGCCGCGTCACGGTCTGTGGTGATCGTTGACGACATCATCTCGACCGGGGGCACCATCGCTACCGCGACCGGCATGCTGTACCAGCAGGGGGCAACCGAAGTTTACACGGCTTGCGTCCATGGGGTCCTGACAAGCGGGGCCTATGCACGGCTGATGGCAAGCGGCATCCGTGACGTGGTCTGCAGCGACACCATCGAGCGGGCATGCAGCAGGATCTCGGCCGCAGACCGTATCGCCCATGCACTGAAGAACCCGTAACCTTTGGATCATCCATGACCCCCCGACATTTTCGCCCGCAGGGTTTTTTTCCATGAAAGCAGTCCTCGACGCCAGCGTCTTCTTTTCTGAGTTCTCTTTTGACGGCGAGGTCTTTACGTCACCCTCGGTCTGCGATGAACTCAAAGATATCAGGTCAAAGGGGAACTTTGAGAGATGGTGTGCTGCCGGGCTCAAAGTCGTCTCGCCCGGCCGCCCGGCACTCGACCGGGTTGCTGCTGCTGCTGCCACATCGCGGGATACGGGAATCATTTCGGTAACGGATGCCGACCTGCTGGCACTCGCTCTGGAACTCGATGCCGTGATCTACACGGATGATTTCGCAATCCAGAATGTTGCGAGCGTCCTTGGGCTAACGACCCACCCGATCCAGCAGAGGAAGGCAAAACGGGTTTTCTGGAAATACCGGTGCAGTGGCTGCGGGCGGTATTTCGACCATGACGGCGAATGCCTGATCTGCGGTGCGGCGATTAAAAGAAAACTTAAATAGATACCGGCGAATCTTTTTTCCATGTCTTCCCTTGACGATCTGATCAGCCGGGCAAAGATGCTCCTTGGGGAAGGGCACAGCCCCGGTCAGATTGCAGATGAACTCTCCTTATCCATGGAGACCGTGACCTGGCTCCTCACCCAGGCAAAAGGGGCAGCTGCCCCAAAGGATGTACACATCGACTGGACAGCAGTCTCAAGCAACGCTGCCCTGTTGGAAGAGACTGCAGGCATGCTGCTGGGACGGTTCTACCAGGCACAGGGAGATGGTGAGGTCAGCTCGCCGGTCGCTGACGCCATTGTGGGTATCGCGATCTCCGGTATCCCGCTTGCAACCCTTATTGCCGTGCAGGAAGCCGCAGAACTTGCGATCTACCACCCGGTCAAACAGAACGCAAACGACCGCCCCACCGGATCCATCAGCGCAAATTTTGCCACCGTGAGCGGGAAGCGCTGCCTGATCGTTGACGACACGATCACTTCGGGCAATACCATGCGGGAGGTGGTCAAGTACCTCAAGAAGCACAATGCAACTCCGGTTGCGATCTGTGTCATCTTTGACAAGCGCGGTATCAGGGATATTGAAGGCGTACCGGTCTACTCGCTCTTCAAGATATCCCGTATAGACTAGAATCCGCTCTCTCTTTTTTGGCCGTTGCCGGAATCCCAATACCACACATTATATATAGAAGTTCAATTCCACCTTTTACATCATCGGAGGATACAGTATGCTATCTGGACAGCCAATTATCATCTTAAAAGAAAATGTGGAGCGGAATCGCGGCAAAGACGCCCAGCGCTCGAATATTGCGGCCGCAAAGGCAATTGCCGGAGCCGTCAAGTCAACACTCGGACCCCGCGGCATGGACAAGATGCTGGTCAGCGGCTCAGGGGACATCGTCATCACCAACGATGGCGCGACAATCTTAAGCGAGATTGCCGTTCAGCACCCCGGTGCAAAGATGGTCATCGAAGTGGCCAGGACCCAGGATGACGAGGTCGGCGACGGGACAACCACCGCGGTCGTGCTCGTCGGCGCCCTCATGGAGCAGGCAGAGATCATGCTCGAACAGGGTATCCACCCGACCGTCATCGCACAGGGATACCTCATGGGCATGGAAAAGGCTCTTGAGATTGTCAATTCACTCTCCCACAAGGTCGACCCGACCGACAGGAAGACCCTCATCAAGATTGCCGACACCGCCATCACCGGCAAATCCATCGAGTCCGTGAAGAACAAGCTCGACGGCATCATTGTCGATGCGGTCATGACCGTAGCCGTCAAGACCGGCAACAAGTACCTTGTTGATGAAGAAGACGTGATGATCAAGAAGCAGAGGGGCCAGTCCATGGACGATGCCGAGCTGATCAGCGGCGTGGTCATCGACAAGAAGCGGGTCAACGAAGGAATGCCCAAGAAAGTGACGAAGGCAAAGGTCGCCCTTGTCGCCATGCCCCTTGAGATCACCAAGACGCAGGTCAAGGCCAAGATCAAGATCTCAAGCGCCGAACAGATCACGGCATTCTCCGAGCAGGAGCAGGAAGCCCTTCACAAACTTGCAGACGCTATCATCAGGAGCGGGGCAAATGTCCTCCTCTGCCAGAAAGGCATCGCCGACCCGGTACAGTTCTACCTTGCCAAGAACGGCATCCTTGCGATCGAGGATGTCCCCGAGAAGGACGTGAAGTATGCTGCCCGGGCACTCAATGCCACGATCGTGAACAAGCCCGAGACCCTGACCGCCAAAGACCTTGGTACCGCAGACCTTGTTGAGGAAGACACCGAGGGTAATGTGACCCGGATCTCCGGGTGCAAGAACCCCAGGACCACCACCATCCTCCTCCGGGGAACCAGCGACTACCTCCTCGAAGAACTCGAACGTGCCGTGGTTGACGGGACCCGCGTGGTCATGGATGCCATGGAAGACGGCACCTATGTTGTCGGTGGCGGCGCAGTCGAGACCGAGCTTCTCATGAAGATCCGCGACTACGCCCAGACCGTGGGCGGCCGGGTCCAGATTGCCCTTGAAGCCTATGCAGCAGCATTCGAGTCGATCCCCCGCACCCTTGCCGAGAACTCGGGCTACAACCCGATCGACAAACTGGTCGAACTCAAGAATGTCCACTCCAAAGGCAAGAAGAGTGCAGGCTTGAACGTGTACGAGGGCAAGGTCGTTGATATGCTCGCAGAGGGCGTTATCGAACCCCTGCGGTCCAAGCGCCAGTCAATCCAGAGCGCATCTGAGACCGCCGTCATGCTCATCCGCGTTGATGACATGATGATCACCCAGCAGGGTGGCAGGGGCGCACCGCCCGGGATGTAATAACCTCCGACACGCATCCCATTTTTTCGTATTATTCCGGTTCTGTATACAAATGCACCCCTCGCCAGGGCGGATAAACCGGCATCCCGCTTGTACAAAAAGGCGGTCAGATAACTATTAGAGCAAGCGATTAAAAAAATACAAAGGCACTATTGCCGAGGTAGTCTAGCCCGGAAAGGCGGTAGCCTCGAAAGCTACTGGCGCTCCCGCGCCTCGGGAGTTCAACTCTCCCCCTCGGCGTACGAACAGTGCGATCGCTTTTTGGATCTCTTTACGATTCTTCCGGATCCCTCCATTTTCCCCCCGGATTTATCCTGTCGTCGCAAGAGTGGGAAAACACGGGATTTTCCTTGCGATTCGGTCAAAATAATTGATTTAAACCACGAATTTCCACTTTGCTCGTTTAACAAAAAATAAATAGATCATATCCATAGTATATGGTATACGGTACGCAAAATCCTCCAACGGACCTGCGCGTACCAGATTAGTTTGGGGTTGAGCCAGCATGTTCCGTATCAAACAAAACAAACCACCCATTTCACCGGATGCGAAGTCCTTTCGCGCCATACGGAGGCTGAACCTGAACCGGACCTATATGCCGCTCAAGATCGGGGCCGTTGTCGGGTATATCCTGCTCGGGATGCTCTCGGCATCCACTTCGATGTTCGGCATCCTTGTCGGCACGATCCTCCGCATGGTCGGACTCTGATAATACGAGTCTCCTCTTTTCCTCATTTTAGCTGTAGGCGAGGATGCCCAGCATTCCATGGAACAGCGCAAGGCAGATCGTAGCCATGGCACACCGGGGATGCCACGCAAGCGGAATTGTCCGGATTCCATTCCGGTTCAGGACGGGTATTGCAGCGGTGAGCAGCAGCAGGGCAAGGGTCAGGACACCAAGGTAGACGATAACGGGTTTACCAAAGATGAGGGTGTAGGCTACCTGTTCAAACATGCGATCACTCCACGATTACGGTCCCCTGCAGGTCCGGGTGAATCAGGTCCTCGTACGCATAGACCCCGGTATTGGTAAAGACCCAGCTCCACCCCTCCCCGGGGGATAGGGTCTGCCCGGTGTACACACCGATGATCTTAACCCGGTGGGTCGGGTTGTAGAGGGCCGGATCCTCGGTTGA
>JBFYKS010000254.1:0-3813 GCA_041305785.1 Methanoregula sp.
TTTCATCTCCACCGGGTTCCCGAAAGCGCCCTGCGCTCCCCGCCGGGCTTTAAAAAAAAAGTTTTCCGACCAAGCAGGAGGAGATGGTTGCGGGTTCATTCTGCTTCCTCCAAGTGGGCCCGGTACGGGAACCGGGCCGGTCTTCTGATCACAGGCAGAATACCCAGAGGTTGTTCTGGTTCACCCACGAGAGCATCGCAATGAGTGCAACAACGACGGCGGTGTAATGCACGCGGTGCGGGAGCGTCCAGTACGCAGATCTCCAGGCCGGGATAACGAAGAGGACCGCTGCCAGGGTCAGGAGCAGGGCAATCACCGGCACAGTCAGGACTGCAGTCAGGGCTGCGGGGACGGCCTGCGTTGTCATGTACATGGTGAGAATTTCCACATCGTTAGAAATCCATGGGACGAGAACAAAGACAAAGACAAGGAGGATCAGTCCTGCCAGACCGGCGATCCACCGTGCGATCCCGGCAGGTTTTGGTTCTGAGGGATCCGGGATCCGGTTCATGCGGCGGAAGAGGGCGAGCAGGGGCCAGAGAAGAACACTTGCAAGGACAAGCCCGGCCACGGTGGTGAGACCGTCCCCAAAGGAGGTCATCGCGTACCACGGCACACGATCATAGACCATGGCCGGGTTGTTCCGGTACATGAAAAAATCATGCGACCCGTCCGGTACCGTATGGAAGACGACATCGCCGTCGGCCGGGCGGGTCCCGTCGGCAGGGGAAAATACGCCCGGCTCGACCTCAACATATGCTACCGGGCCGGAGCTTCCTGAGATGATGAGCGTACCGTCCGGTGAAGCAGTGACTTCCAGGGGGTCCGGGAGGGAGAAGTATTTCTCGAACCGGGCATAGTTGTGCCGGTTTGACCGATACGATCCATCAAACTGTTTCAGGCGGACCGATGCAGACGGGTCCGGCACGGGAAGCACCACGGGTTCGCCCGGGTAATAGTGGTCCATGAACGAAGTGAAGAGTGCATTGCGCACGCCCCTTCCACCGGCGCTGCTGCCGGAGACAAAGAACCCGGTCTGTTCTTCGGGCAGGAGGAAGAGGAGGGAATGGAACGTGTCGGTGTCTCCACCGTGGACGATCGCACGCCGGCCATTGTAAAACTGTTCGTAAAACCCGAGGCACATCCCGGTAATGCGGGGATCGTTTGCAAACGCCCGGGCATGCATCAGTTCTGCGGTTTTGGGAGCAAGGATGGTTGTGTTGCCGTACGTCCCGTTCTGCAGGTGGGCAATCATGAATTTTGCCATGTCTGGCGCTGTTGAGGTGATGCTTCCCGCAGGACCGACGACCAGGACGAAGTCATCGGTGGGTTTGTTCTCGCTGTTTGCAAACGAGTACCCCTGGGTAAGTTTCGCTGCAAGATCCGGCGGAAGTTTCTCCCGGATGCTGGTATTTTCCATAGCAAGCGGCGTTAAAATCCGGGACTGCAGGTACTGCTCAAAGGGCATTTCTGAAACGTCCTCGACCACGACCGCCGCAAGGGTGGTGCCGTAATTGGAGTACCGGGATACTTTTCCCGGGGGGTTGACACGCGCCGGAATATTCTCTTTGCAATACGTTCGGATAGAGATGAGGTCTTCGGGATCCACGCCGGTCATGTGGAGGCTCGAGTCCTCAAACCCGGCCGTGTGGGTCATGAGGTGGCGCAGGGTCACCGGCTGCCCCGGGTACGTGTCCGGGATCTTCATGTCTTTTAAGTACGTGTTGACATCTGCATCAAGGTCGATCTTCTCCTCTTCAGCCAGTTGCATGACCGACGTCCACGTGAAGAGCTTGGATATCGAGCCGATGCGGAACGTGGTGGTATCTGCATTCACCGGGGTACGGTTTGCGAGATCACGGTACCCGTATCCTTTGGCCACAACCACCCTGCCATCCTTCACCACAACAACCGTGGCCCCGGGAACATTGTAGCGGGCAATGGCTGCCGGCAGGATCTCATCAAGGAACGCCTCCACCTCCGCGGGATCTGACGGGCCGTGAGGGGGGATTGCCTCTGCAAAAACCCCGGCCTGCCCCGCAAGCGAGCTTTCACTGACCGACATGTCAGCCCCCATCGCAGGGGGACTTACAAAGATCACCAGGATAAAAAGAGCGACACCGAGGAGCAAAACCGGAAACTTCATACTGAAAATTGAGTTCACGGGTAATAATGACTATCCTCCGGCTCGGGTAAGGCCCCCACGGGATCCGCCACAGGTTTTCCCGCCCTCTTCACGCTTCCCGGACTCGTATTGTTATGTCCGTTCCCGCTTCAATCACGAGCGTGCCGGCAAACCCGCCCTGCATCGATGGGGGCGATTTGGAGGATTCGCGGGAACCGGGAGAGAATATTCATCGCTGCACAACACAAGCTCCAGATTACACCCTGTCCCGTATGACCAGTGGCAAAACCTCCGTCCCGTTCATCTCCTGCTCTTACGGCCAGTAAACCCCTTGTCGTCAGGGTGAACGGTCCGGGCGGGGATTCTCACGGATGGAGAGATCGGCCAGAACGGATCTATTTATTCTCCCCGATCCTACAGATGCACCAAAGAACGCTTGCGCTCAATTCCCGGTTCATGGGAGTGAAAAATATTCTTATCGCGGTTGTCATATTCCTGGCCGGTATCATCCTTCTCGTGAAAGGATCGGATCTCCTTGTTGATGGAGCCGGGGGCCTGGCGAGCCGGTACGGGGTCTCGCCGGCCACGATCGGGCTCACGGTCGTGGCGTTCGGTACCTCCCTTCCCGAACTGGTGGTGACTGCCCAGGCGTTCTGGTTAGGGGACTATGCGATCGGCACCGGGAATGTCATCGGGAGCAACATCGTCAACATCGGCCTCGTCCTCGCCCTTGTCTTTATCTTGATGCCCACCGCTGCCGGAGATTCAGCGTCGCGTTCGCACCTCCGCACAACGGGTTTTCTCGCGCTCGGGGCGGCAGGGATTTTTTTGCTCTTCTCCCTTAAGGGATCGTTCGATCTCTTCAGTGGCATCATCTTCCTTGCGATCTTTTCCCTGATGCTCTTCTGGATGTGGAAAACCGGGGCGGTGGTGGAGGCTGTTGTCGATCCCAACTGCCGGCACCCGGTGCTCCGGACCGTTTTGGGCCTTGTCATGGTCGTTGCCGGTGCGCCGCTCCTCCTGTCAGGGGCGATCTCGATCGCGGAGGCATTCTCCATCCCCTCATCCGTGATCGGTCTCACCATGGTTGCGATCGGAACCTCCCTGCCCGAGCTCACGACCTCTATCATTGCCACCATGCGCAAGAGCCATGGCGTTGCAGTCGGAAACATCGTGGGCAGCAACATCTTCAACCTCCTCTTCGTCATCGGGCTGAACTCGCTCGTCTTTTCCATCCCCGCTCCGGAGATGGAAGATACCCTTGTCATGATCGGTTTCTCGGTTGCCGTCATCCCGCTCTTCATCAGCAACAGCCGCATGGCCCGGCTCTGGGGTGGCCTGCTCTTCTGCGCGTACATCATCTATGTCCTGCGGTTGTACGGCGTGGTGTGATCGGAGGGGAGTGTTGATTGATTGTGGGGGAAAGAGGGGGCCGGTCTATCACAACAACGGACAGATGCCCTGTCCGAACCGGTTGTTTACGCTTCCCGGACCCGGCTCGCGCTGCCGGTGTCCGGCTCGATCACCAGCGTTGTGGCAAACTCACCCTGCATCTCGGCGATGTGGGAGATGAGAAGGATCTGCGGGAACCGGGACTCCTGCGTCCGGAGGGCGACCAGGAGGTTGTTTCTCCGCTCCTCGTCCTGGCTGCCGAAGATCTCGTCGAAGATGAGGAACGTTGACTCGTG
>JBFYKS010000255.1:0-16236 GCA_041305785.1 Methanoregula sp.
ATTATCCGGCCGATATCCGCCTTGTCAGTGATTTCTTCACCGCTGAGAACTTCATTTCGGTCTTCCCGGGTGGCAAGGCGAAGATCATCACCTCCATTGCGATGTTCTACGACCTTGAGGATCCGATGGCATTTGTCCGGAACATCCGCGAGGTTTTGCACAAAGACGGGGTCTGGGTCCTCGAACAGAGCTACCTGCCCACCATGCTCGAGAATAACTCGTTTGATACCATCTGCCACGAGCACCTTGAGTACTATGCCTTCCACCAGATCGACTGGATGCTTAAGAAGAACCGCCTCAAAGCTATCGGCATTGAGTTCAACTTCATCAACGGAGGCAGTTTCCGGCTCGCTGTCACCCATGCGGATTCATCACTAAAACCAGATTCAGGTGCAATCAGCGCGGTTGTGAAACGGGAACAGGATCTCAGACTGGATACCATGGAGCCGTACCTCCGGTTCTGCACCCGCGTTGAAGAGATCAAAACCAGCCTGACCGCTCTTCTCCGCTCCGAGAAAGCGAAGGGAAAGAAGATCTACGTGTACGGCGCCTCCACCAAGGGGAACGTCCTCCTCCACTATTTCGGGATCGACTCCTCGCTCATCACGGCAGCAGCCGACCGGAACCCTGAGAAGTGGGGGAGCAGGACGCCCGGAACAAATATTCCCATCGTCTCTGAAGAGGAGGCACGGGCATCGGCGGACTACTTCTTGGCGCTTCCCTGGCACTTCAAATCTGAATTTCTGGAGAGGGAGTCGGAGTTCCGGAAACGAGGCGGCCGGTTCATCTTCCCGCTACCGGATGTCGAGGTCATCTGACCAGCCTTTTGAGGGGATCATGCCACGCGCGATCATTATTGGGGCCACCGGGCAGGATGGCACGCTGCTGTACCGCCTGCTCGAAGAAAAAAACTACGAACTCGTGGGAATCGGGCGAAACAGGACGTTTTCCAATACGGCGGCGTGGAATGATTGCGGGCAGGTTGATATCGGGAACTTCGCAAAAGTCCGTGCTCTTGTCAGGAGTGTTCAGCCGGACGAGGTTTACCACCTCGCGGCAATCCACCACTCTTCAGAGGATCCGGTGGCTGAACAGGTCAGCCTCCTCGAACAGAGTTACCAGGTGAATGTTCACTCGCTCATGAATTTCTTAGAAGCAATCCACCAGGTCTCGCCGGCTTCGCGCCTCTTCTACGCGGCCTCCTCGCATATCTTCGGCACGCCAGAAACCATCCCGCAGGACGAGACAACGGAGATCAACCCCGTCTCAATCTATGGGATCACCAAGGCATCAGGCCTGTACCTCTGCCGGGCATACCGAAAGATCCACAATGTCTTTGGATCGGTCGGGATCCTCTACAATCACGAGTCCCGCCTCCGGGGAGAACAATTCGTCTCCCGCAAGATCGTTGACGGCGCGGTCCGGTGCAATCATGATCCCACCCACCGGGTTATCGTCGGCGATCTATCCAGCATAGTTGACTGGGGGTATGCACCGGACTACGTGGCAGCCATGCACAAGATCCTTGCTCTTGATAAGCCCGATGATTTTATTATTGCGACTGGTGAGCAGCATACCGTCAGGGAATTCGCGGAGATTGCATTCGCAACCTTTGGACTGGACTGGCGGGATTTTGTCGAGGAACACCGGGAGATCATTACCCGGCCGGGGAATCCCTTTATCGGGAATCCTGAAAAGCTGGTGCAGAAGACCGGCTGGAAGCGGTCGGTGGATTTTCAGGATATGGTCCGGGCACTCGTGAAACAGGCAGGGGATGAGTATGGAAACTAAAAAGATTCTGGTCATGATACCGACTTATAATGAACGCGAGAACGTGGAGAAGATGGCCCGCGACATTACGAGTACCGGTATCGACACCGACATCCTCTTCATCGATGACAATTCTCCTGATGGAACCGGGGAGGTTCTTGAAGAACTCAAAAAGACCCTGCCCCGGCTCCTGGTTATGCACCGCCCAGGGAAGCAGGGTATCGGGAGTGCCCACAAGGATGGCATCGCATGGGTGTATGCCCATGGATACACGCACCTGGTGACCATGGACTGCGACTTCACCCACTCACCGGACAATATCAAAGATCTGCTGGCGTTTTCCGATGACTATGATGTGGTTGTCGGCTCACGGCATATGCTTGAAAACAGCCTCGACGGGTGGAACCTGTGGCGGAAATGCATCACCCGGGCCGGCCATCTCCTCACAACGGTTCTGCTGAGAATGCCCTATGATGCAACCGGTGCGTTCAGGTTGTACAGGCTGGACCGCGTCCCAGAGGAGATCTTCTCGCGGGTAGAGAGCAGGGGATACTCCTTCTTTTTTGAAAGCCTGACCATCATCAACCTGAACAGGATCAGGATCAGGGATGTCCCGATTGCGCTGCCCCCCAGGACCTACGGGCATTCCAAACTACAGTTGAGTGATATGGTCCATGCCCTCATCTTCATGGTCACCATTTTCTGGAATATCCAGTTCAACAAGAAGAAGTTCCTGCTGGAAAAGAGCCGGTAAAAACCCATTATTTCCCGGTTTTTTTTCGGAAGATCGCAAACATCTCGCCTGGGAGTTTTAATGGGATTGTCCGGTCTGCCATGACCCTGTTCTCGAGGAGTGGACAGGATACTGCGCTGATAAGGGAGTACCGCTTCAGCGATTTGGAGAGTGACCGGAAATTAGTGACAAACGGGTATTTTTTCATCATTACAAGCTCAAAACCCGCATCTTCGAACACCCGCACCAGCGACTTTTTTGTGAAGAGCTGGATATGCTGGCCCTGGATATACCACCACTTCCTCCCGAGGAAGCGGGCAATCCACGAGCTGCTGTCACCGGTCCATAAGCAGACGATCCCGCCCTGCTTTACGATGCGGGAGAGGTTGTTCACCTCGTTTTTCGGCGACTCGAAGTGCTCGATGACGCCCCAGAGCGTGACGATATCATATACCTCCCTCTCCTTCATACCGTCCAGTGTGCAGGTATGGATAGGAATACCCCTCTCCCGTGCAAGCTTCGCTGACCAGTTCGAGAGCTCCAGCCCCTCAACCAGGTAATATTCTCCTGCAATGGAAAGGAAATCGCCGGTAGCGCACCCGACATCGAGAAGTCTGCCAGATGGTATAATGCTTCTGATGGTGCGGATGACGTTTTTTGCTGTCATCATGCGCTCTTCCTGGCGTTTCAGGTACTCCTCATCGATAACACTCTCGTAGTTCTCCGCAACGTTTGTTTTGGGGAGGATGCTGAACGCGTGGCCGCAGGATAAGCACCGGACTATCCGGTAAGTCCGGCTGTGGGCAGGGGAGAACGCATAGTCAAAGGACGGGAGTTCATCACCCAGCGTGTCCATAAATATTGTCCGGTGGTCCTGTGAACCGCAGACCGGACAGGGCATTATCGGATCGTCTCCTTCATCATTCAGGGTCTCATTTTTTTTCATGCAGCCTTCCCCATCACTACGACCTGGTAGGTGAACCCATCACGCGGGGAAAAACTCGTTTCTTTGATCTCGAAGCCCGCTTTTTTCACGATTTCAGCTGCCTCTGCTCGTGATGTGAGAAGGCTTGGCTCGGGAGGGTGCAATGCAATGTTCTTTTTCAATATACTATTGAGGACAAAATGGATCCCCCGCAGAGCGATGACGGTCAGCCCGTACCGGGGAGGCCAGAAGAGGATCACGATCCCGTTCTTTTTGAGCACCCGGTGAAACTCCTTAAGGATAACATGGATCTCCTCATGCGAGAAATGCTCCATGACTCCGAGGTTGTATATCCCGTCAATGCTCGCGTCCTTAAAGCCGATTGCCATGATGTCTCCCCGTACAAGGCACGAGCGGTCATGGCACCGGCAATAGAGTGCCAGCGCATTGAGGGAGATGTCAAGACCGATGATCGTCACGGACTCGTCCAGACCCTCCTCGACCTGCCCGCCCCCGCAACCGGCATGGAGAATGAGAGATTTTCCTTTGAAGTACCGGTCACAGTACCGGAAAAGATACGGTTTTATGATGTACTTCCGGTAAAAGACGGCAATCCGGTCATACAGGTAATTATGGGGCCTCTCATCTTTTGCCCAGTACGTGTCCCATTCCTGCATGCATCACCGAAAATCTGGTAGAAAATTCGACGGAATGGGTATTAACCATTGTGTTGTCGGATCATTTTATGGGCAAGGCTTCCCGCGCGCATCATCCGGCTATGAACCTATTTATTTGCCAACGTTGAATTTTTAATTCAAGAGAATAACCGGTTTTTGAGGGATTGATGGCGGTCTTTGGCTGGAATGTGATGAAAGAACAGGTGCGGCCAAAGATCCATTTGCACCTTCTAGTCCTCTCCATTCTTATCCAGGCGGTCGGGGCCATCCTGACAAAATATGCGGCAATGGGAACAACCTATGACGGGTTTAATGGCATACCGTTTGAACTGGTTTTTTACGGGATCATTCTCGCGTGCATGGGGCTCCAGGTGCTGGTCTGGCAGTACGCGCTCAGGTACTACCCGCTGTCCTTTGCCTATCCTTTCAGGAGCCTGGTGAGTTTTATCGTCCTGTTCTCGGCTTTCGTGCTGTTCAATGAATCGGTAACGGTCATGAATGTTGTCGGCTTATCGGTCATCACTCTGGGTGTCTTTTACCTGGCAAAAGATAAGGAGATTTTCTCATGATGTACTATCTCCTGACCCTGGTCGTCGTGCTCTTTACCAGCATCGCTCATATCCTGTTAAAGGCTGCGACCTGCCGCGCTGCAAAGAGCGGGATACGGCTGTACCTGCACCCCCTCTCGGTCGTTGCCTATGGCATCTTTGCATTTGTTGCGTTCCTGTCGATTCTCGCTATGCAGGGACTGGATCTCAAGGTCTTTTTTGCCCTCAATTCACTGACATATATCGTCATCCCGCTCCTTGCGTTCTTCCTCCTAAAAGAATCGTTCACCCGGAACAAGGCTATCGGGGTTATCCTGATCTCGGCCGGGGTTGTCCTGTTCTACCTGTAAAGTTCTCATGGTGCAGGTGCCGAAGGAAGCGATCAACGCTGCCTTTGGCAGGATGACCGGAAACCGGCGGGAAAACCCCACGGAAAGGGTCTGATTCATCCACATCAGGAAAACGGCAAACGGTTTTGAATAGAAAATAACATCCATCATCACCGGAAATACTATTGAGTGGTAATCTATGGGGAAGAAGAACAGGGATGATCAGGAACCCCCGGCACGAAAAGGAAAACGGGGATATGTACCTTTTTCCTTTCTGGGGATACGTTTTGACCAAACGGACACCAGTGTCGTGAAACAGCATGCCCTTTACCTTATCTTAGCCGTCGTGCTTGCGAAGTTATGTATTGCATTTTTCACAACCGTGGTCTTCCACTCGTTTGTCGACCTTTTTGATATCGGGTACTATCTTGAACAGGGACTCCTGCTCACCCAGGGCCAAATCCCGTACGTAAATTTTGATTTTGCCTACCCCATCCTCCTGCTGGTTCCGATTGTCATTGCGCTCGTTCCGGCCCTGCTCTTCAACAATGGAATGGCGTTTGTCTTTACTTTCCAGGCACTTATGGTTCTGTGCGATATCGTCACCGTCCTGTGTATTTACCTTATCTGCTTAAAGCTCTGGAATGAGAAGACCGCGTTCTTTGCCGGGCTCCTTTATTCTGCGATGTTCTCTGCCGGTTACTTCGTCATCACCAAGTATGATTCGTTCCCGACGGCGTTTTTGATGCTTGCCCTTGTATTCACGCTATACGGGCATGCCTTCAGGGGATACGCAGCCTCAATAACCGGATTTTTCATAAAGGTCTTCCCTGGCGTTGCCCTGCCCTTCCTCATCCTTTATAACGCGAAGAAGACCGATCTCAAACAGGAGATAATCTCCGCTATAAAGGTGGGGCTCCCCCTATTTGTCGTCCTCTTCCTACCGCTCTTCCTTCTCAGTCCCGACACGCTCAAAATTTATATCCCTGTCCGCTCGGAGCTTGGGTATTACTCCAACACCCTGACGTTCACGCTATATTCGTGGCTCCACGACGTCCTCGGGCTCGGCATCTCCATCGATATCGTCTCGGCAGGCATGTACCTGGTAATGGGTGTCGGGATTCTCGCCCTTCTCTTCACTGCCTGGAAACTCCCGCAGCACGATGCAAAGCTGATGCTCAAACTGGTCCTGTGCGCAATCGTTCTCGTAGTCATCTGCGCGAAGGTCAGGAGCCCCCAGTACATCGTCTGGTTTACGCCTCTCCTCTGCATCCTTGCCGCAGACGACATAAAAAAGATCGCGGCGCTCTTCGTCTTTCAGGCTCTCGCCTACTTAGAGTTCCCGCTGATGTTTGGTGCATACTATACAGCCCTCACCTACACCGACCCGGCACTGTCGGGCGGGTGGATGGTCACCCTTGTGATGTTCACACTGGAGTATCTCGCTCTGCTTGCCTGTGTCTGGCTGGTGGTCGATCCGCAGAGGATAGTCTCCTCGCTCCACAACGCGATACAGGCGCCTGCAACATAATCCCCTCCATACCCCACTTTTATCCTCTCTTCCCACTCACCGGACCGGCTCTCGTTTTTGTCTAAACCCTCATATCCCTCCAAAGCGTATTCATTTAGTATATGTCCAACCTCACCGTCGCCGTCCTCGCCCCCCCGGACTATGCAAAGGATCTGGGAAAGAAGGGCACGACATCCGATATCACCTTCTATAACCTGAAGAAAGGCGATGCAACCGTCACCTTCATCGAGCCGACCAGGTACCCCGAGAAGCTCTCCAGCCTCTTCTATACCGTTTCCTTGTCAGACTGCGTGGTACTTGTCGTGAGCGAGATCAATGCTGCTTTTGGTGAATGCGTGCTGATGCTCCAGTGTGCCGGCAAGGCAAAGGGGTACCTGATCCTCAAGAACTACATAACCCCTGAACAGATCGCCCCGCTCATTAAGGACACCGTCCTCGAACAGTATGAAGTCCTTGAAGAAGACATGGTCGGGCTCCGCGAGAAGATGCTTGAGATCTCGGTGAAGCAGACCGCCCACCAGAAAACCCACGAGACCGCAGGAAAAGGTTCAGTACCTGTTGATGCCCACTTCAACGTGAAAGGCGTAGGGGTTGTCGTTCTCGGCTCTGTGGCACAGGGAATGATAAAGAAACATGACACCCTCAAAGTCCTCCCGATTGAGAAGAACGCCCAGATCCGTTCCATCCAGAAACACGATGACGATGCCGATACCGCGATCACCGGTGACCGGGTCGGTCTCGCCCTCAAAAACATCGAATCGGAAGATCTTGATCGCGGCTTTGTCCTGACCAACGATCCCGCAATCCGGCACGCAGCCACCATCACCGGCAAAGCCGAGCTCGTGAAGTACTGGCCGGCCCCGTTAAAGGAAGGCATGGTCCTGTATGCCGGCCACTGGATGCAGTTCCTTCCCACCCGGCTGGAAACGGTTGTCGTAAAAGGCGATGAGTGGCGCATACCCACGATCACCCTTTCGATGGAAAAGGACTTAGTCTATCCCCCGAATGCAAGGGTTGTTCTCCATTACCTCGAAGGCGGGAAGCTTAGGGTTGTGGGGTCGCTCGTTCTGGAATAGATCCATTCCGGATTCTCCAGCTTTCGCTGCTTTTTCCCCAATCAACTTATCTTTAAAAACGATCATCACTATTCTGATAAGCATGATTGGATGGATAATTCTGGGCGTTGTCGTCCTTGTCGTCGTTGTACTGATCCTCTGGGTGGTTGGCATCTACAACCGCTTTGTCAGCCTGAAGAACGCATCGGAAGCATCTCTTGGCCAGATCCGGGTTGCCATGAAGAAGCGGCTCGACATGATCGACCAGCTCCTCGGCTCGGTCAAGAGCTATGCGAAGTTCGAGAAGGAGACCCTTGAGAAGGTCACCGCCATGCGGGCGAGCGTTGGCACCGCGGGCCCGGGCGACCTCAACAAGGTCGAGGCCGAGTCCCGGTCGATCTTCGGCCGGCTGCTTGCCGTGATGGAGAACTATCCTGATCTCAAGACCGCAGGGACGGTCACGAACATGATGGACTCCATCAAGGGCCTCGAGGACGAGATTGCCCGCCAGCGGTATACCTACAACAACATCTCACAGGAATTCAATACCATGGTGGATACCATTCCCTCGAATTTCGTTGCAAAACTGATGGGCCTCATCAAGCTCGAGTACCTCCAGTTCGAGGAAGCGATCAAGACCGCCCCGAAGATCGAGTTCTAAAGGGTCGATCCCGTGAGCGAGAAGACCCAACTGGCATGGGTGGTTGGAGCCGGGCTCGTGCTCGGTATCCTTGCCCTCATCGGAATCGCCGCACTTGGCCCGCTCTTTGAAGGAGATCTCACGGTCAGCTCCTATGAGGCGGAGTTTGGGGTGGACGGGGCGCTTGTCGAACACTACACCTACGATGTGGCGAGCGGCTATGACTACCGGATGCTCTACCGTATCTGGGAAGCGCCGGTTACCCTCGATACCCTGCAGGAGCCCTATATCAGATTCGTGTCCATGGATCCGGCATCCGGCACCACCGGGTACGTTCGGGAGAACGATGGAAGCGTAACGGTCTATAACTCCCCTTCGGCCGTGAGCGACCGGGACGCGGTGGAAAATCTTGCGTACCGCAATGAAGTGGGCCTGTATTACCCCTCCTACTTTGAGCGCGGGGAGTACGCCGCAACATACCGGTACGTTGTCCATCCCCCCCTCGAAACTGACGGCACCACCACCCATCTCAACCTTAAACTGGCCGGAGACACCCACATCCCGTACCGTTCCGTGAAAGTCACCGTCCCTGCCACCGGCATTGATACCGTCTACGCGTACCCCCCCACCCTTGTCACAGAACGGAGCGGGGACGTGTATGTCATCACGGGAAGCGTTGCCGCAGATGAGATCCTTGCTGTCGAGATGCTCGGGTCAATTGAAGCATTTGGCAGCATGCCCGGGTTCACGACCCAGAAAGATGACATCCGGGGCCAGACCTCCTCGGGAGCTTTCTGGTACAACCTCCCCTACCATGCTGCAAACCTGGTAAATCTCCTTGGAAAGATTGCCGTCATCCTGGTGCCCCTGCTCCTCATCCTCATCTACTGGCGGTACGGGATAGAGAAAGAGTTCACCGTTCCCGCCCACCTGAGCACCCTCCCAGGGACGGCGCTCAAACCGTGGCAGGTGAACCTCCTCTTCAAGGGGGATGCCATGGACTTTGACGAGGACGGCTACTACGCGACTCTGCTGGATCTCCACCGGCGGAAAAATATCATTATCAAAGAGAAGGGAGAGGGCAAAGGACTCCTCATCCGCGTCCTCAACAGCGAGAAGACTGACTCCTACGAGCAGCGGGTGATCGCGTTCATCACGATGCTCTCCAAAGACGGGGTGCTGGATACCGACCAGATCGAGGCGCTGACCAAGAAGGCCGAGACCATCAGCAGCGCAGAAGAGACGGCGCTCCGGTACCAGCGCTCACTGACCGATGTCACAAGCCGGGTGGATTCCACGCTCTCAAACCTGTATATTGTCGATGGACGCAGCCATCTCATGACACTCGTATTGCCAACCATCGTCCTTCTGGGAATAACCATCATCCTTGCCATCATCGCCCCCATGCAGGCCTATGTCGTCCTCCCGGCTCTTGGCCTGTGGATAATCGTCTTCATCCAGCTGGCGATTGCCTTTGCTGCCCCTTCGACCCTGTTCGGGCACTGGAAGGACGACCGGTACCGGGAGAAACTCGAATGGGACGCGTTCACCCGCTTCCTCTCGGACATGGCCATGATCCAGAAGTATGCCCCGGCCGATCTCTCGATGTGGGGAGAATGGCTGGTGTACGGCACGGCACTCGGCGTCGGGGACAAGGTCGAGGCTGCCATGAAGGCCCTCAATGTGAAGATCCCTGATGCCGGCGTCCCGATGGGCGTTGTGGGTATGAACTATGCCTTCCTCCCGCTCATGCACTTCACTCCCCCAAGCCACGGCAGTTCCGGCAGCGGAGGGTTCGGGGGCGGCGGCTTTGGCGGTGGCGGGGGATTTGGCGGCGGCGGCGCGGGCGGGCGGTAGCCTCCCCTCCCGATGCCGTTTACAATATAAACCCGCACAAACCATATGAATACCAAAAAGGGAATCTGATCATATGCAATATACGGAAGGGCAACTGGGCAGGGTCTTTGTCGTGCGGATTGACGATGGCGAAGACATGCTTGCAACCCTCCGCACCTTCGTTGCCGAGAAGGAGATCCAGGCCGGATCCATCATGTTCCTTGGCGCCCTGATGAGCGGGAGGATGGTGACCGGTCCAGAAGAGCCGGTCATCCCCCCGGTTCCTCATTTTGTGATGTTTGAAGGCGGCTGGGAGGTCTTTGGCATCGGCACCATCTATTCCGGTGAAGGCGGTCCCCACATTCATTACCATGCATCGGTCGGCCGATCGGGCCATGCCCTGACCGGCTGTCTCCGGGAGCAGGCAACCACCTACCTGATTGTTGAGGCAGTCATTCACGAGTATGTCGGCCTTTCGGCCCGGCGTGAGTTCGATGCCAGGATGCAGCTCCACCTCCCGGTACTGGGCGGGAAGGATGAGGGTGCCCAGAAGACGCTCGAAGAGATCGATTCAAAGCAGGATACCCTCCCGGAAAAAAAGGAGGATGAGGAGCATGGAAGCGAGCTCCCGGGCGGGCTTGCCGAGATCATCCGTGACCTGACAAGGCGGCCCCCGTCATGATCCATTCCGCCGTAAACCTGATACACCCCCGATTAGCGTTTTTCCCATGATCCCCCAGCCACGATCTCTCCCACTATCTGTAAAGGAAGGGAATAAACTGGGTATCGACCAGTTCGACATCATTCTCGTGACCGGGGATGCGTATGTCGACCATCCATCGTTTGGCACCGCTCTCATCGGCAGGGTTCTCTGGGATGCCGGTTTTACGGTAGGGATCATTGCCCAGCCGGACTGGAAATCGAAAACCGACTTCATGGCGCTTGGCGCCCCGCGGCTCTTCTTTGGGATCTCCTCGGGGAATGTCGATTCGATGGTGAACAACTTCACCCCGAACCTGAAGCGGCGCAGCGATGACGTCTACTCGCCCGGCCGGATCCCCCGGCGTCCCGACCGGGCAACCATCGTGTATGCGAACAAGGTTCACGAACTCTTCCCGGGCATTCCGGTCGTCATCGGCGGCATCGAAGCAAGCCTCCGCCGGTTCGCCCACTACGATTACTGGCAGGACAAGGTCCGTCAGGCTATCCTTGCCGATGCACCTGCTGACCTGCTGGCCTTCGGGATGGCAGAACTCCAGATGGTGGCAATCGCACAGCGGCTTGCTGCGGGGGACCCTGTCACCTCTCTCCATGATATCCCCGGCACGGCATATCGTATCGATCTTGCCACCTGGCGGAGCCGGGAGAAGGAGGGCATTGTCGAGCTTCCGGGATTTTCCGAAGTCTCTTCGGACAAGACCGCGTATGCCCGGGCATTTGCCCTGCACTATCGCGAGCAGGATCCGGTCTCGGGGAGACCGGTTGCCCAGCCGCACCCCAAGACGGTTGTCATCCAGAACCCCCCGGCCCGCCCGCTGACAACAGAAGAGCTCGACCATATTTACGAGCTTCCGTTCAGCCGGCTGGCACACCCCTCGTACCGGGAACCGGTTCCCGCTCTTGAACCGGTCCAGTTCTCGGTTACCAGCCACCGGGGCTGCTTTGGTGCCTGCTCGTTCTGCGCCCTGACCCATCACCAGGGCCGGATCATCCAGAGCAGGAGTCCCGCCTCGATCGTTCGCGAGGTGACCCGGATGACGAGGATGAAGAACTTCCATGGTATTGTGCAGGACGTTGGGGGGCCGACGGCGAACATGTACGGGATGATCTGCTCCCGGTGGGAGACGGCGGGCACCTGTCAGGACAAGCACTGCAGCCCGGCCTGCCCGACGCTGGATACCAGCCACCGGCAGCAGTGCGAGATGCTGGAAGCATTGCGGGCGATCCCCGGCGTGAAGAAGGTCTTTATCGGGTCCGGCATCCGCTTCGATCTCGTGATGGCCGATGACAGCGACTATCTCAGACAGATCTGTGACCACCACGTCTCCGGTCATCTCAAGGTGGCCCCGGAGCATGTAGCCCGGCATGTCACGAAGATCATGAACAAGCCGGGAAAGGAGATCTTCGATAATTTCCGGAAGAAGTTCGCAGCCCTGCAGGAGGGAAGAGAGAGAAAACAGTACCTTCTGCCGTATTTCATGTCCGGCCACCCGGGCTGCACGGTCCCCGACATGGTTGAACTGGCGGAGTATATCCGCACCAACCAGCTCTATACCGAGCAGGTACAGGACTTCACCCCCACCCCGATGAGTATCTCAACCTGCATGTATTACACGGGTCTTGACCCATTCACCCTCCGGCCGGTTCATGTCCCCCGCGATCACGAGAAGCGGATCCAGCGGGCGCTGATGCAGTACCGCGACCCGAAGAACCGGGAACTGGTGGCGGAAGGGTATCGTATTGCCGGAAAAATCCCGGCGGCGAGCCAGGGTGGCGAACACCCAGCACCTGCAAAAAAAAGCACCCAACCCCTCCGGCAGTTTGCCAAATGGACCAGCCGGGCCAAACGATAACTGTAAAAAAACCCCGCAGTGCTCTTTTAGAAATATCCCGTTCCCGTCAGGAACCCCTGCCGCTCCCAATCGGGAGCAGAATCCGTTGTTTCGGGGTTCCTCATCTTGGGTTAAGGGACAAAAAAAGGGAATAATTCAGGCCCGGCCGTACTGGTCATCGAAGCGGACGATATCGTCCTCTTCGAGGTACTCCCCCAGTTGCACCTCGATGACATCCAGCGGGATGACGCCGGGATTTTTAAGCCGGTGGAGCATCCCGGCATGGACAAAGGTGCTCTCGCCTTTCCGGAGCAGCCGGGTCTCGCCGTTCAGTTCCACTTCTGCCGTTCCCCGGACCACGATCCAGTGCTCGCTGCGGTGGTGGTGGAGCTGGAGGGAGAGTTTCTCGCCGGCCTTGACGGTCACCCGCTTGATCTTATACGGCCCGCCCTCCTCAAGCACCGTATACGATCCCCACGGGCGGTGCACCTGCCGGTGGAACCGCGTCACCGGGTCGCTGGCAGCATTGTACCGCCCGACCAGCGCCTTCACCTGCTCTGTCTTGCGGTTATCGCAGATGAGAAGCGCATCTGCCGTGTCCACCACCACAAGGTCGCTCACCCCGATCAGCCCCACGTGTTTACCCGGGGCATAGACGTAGTTGCCCCCCGCTTCGATGAACTCGGCCTTGCCGACATTTCCCCCCTCATCGTGCTGCTCGTGATCGTAGAGTGCCCTGAACGTCCCAAGATCGCTCCATTCTGCAGCGAGCGGGACAACGGCGACTTTCTTTGAGTGTTCCAGCAGACCGTAATCGATGGAGATTGCCGCAAGGGAAGGGTAGTCCGGCTCCTTATCCGGGGCAAATGCAGCGGCCAGTTCCGGCTGGTAACGCTCCAGTTCAGCAAAGAAGCAGTCGGTTGAGAGGAGAAAGATGCCGCTGTTCCAGAAATACCCTTTCGCCACGTAGTCCGCTGCCGTCTTCTCGTCAGGCTTCTCCCGGAACTCCTCTGCACTATTTCCCACGGCCAGAGGTTCTCCGGGCCGGATGTACCCGTATCCCGTGTGGGGCGACGTGGGGGGTATCCCGAAGGTTACGAGATGGTCCCGTGCGAGGGGTTCTGCGGCCCGGATCTGGTCCAGCGCCGAATAGCCGAGTATATGATCGCTTGGGAATACCACCGCCGTCTCCATTCCCGCAGTGCCGCGGATCCGCTGCAGGGCCCACGCGATTGCCGGAAGGGTGTTCTTCCCCGTCGGCTCGACAAGCAGGTGATCGTCAGGCAGGGTATAGCCAAGCTCCTCAATCTGGTTCTTTACCAGGTAGCGGTGGATCTCGTTTGTCACCACATAGATTCCGTTCGGGCCTGAGAGGAGGATCGCCCGCTCGCAGGTCTTCTGGAAGAGGGAAGGGCCGTCGAACTGGATGAACTGCTTGGGATAATATTCGCGGGAGAGCGGCCAGAGCCGGGTCCCGACTCCGCCGGCAAGGATGATGGATTTCATGACAATACCTGTCCTGGAGCGATCAGGATAACGTATACTATTCTCTGTTCGGCGTCTTCATTTATAGGATTCGATCCCCGGGCCGGGATGCGCTGTCAGGGGGTTTTCAGCCAGCGTTTTGCTGTCGAAGAATGTCCGGAGCCAGAGCTCGGTGCAGACGATCCGCCAGATCTCGGGGGAATACCGGGATCTGCCTTCGAGGAACGCGAGATAATTTTTGATGACCGCATCGGCGTTCCAGTACTTCCGGCTGGAAAATGCAGGGGAGGAGAGGATTTCGAGCACGAACGGCCGGAGTTCTTCCTTCATCCAGGTTTCCTCGGGAGTGACAAAACCCATCTTGTCCATCCGGCACCGGATGGATTCCGGCACGATCCCTTTTATCGCGTTCCGGAGAGCGATCTTGGTCACGCCATTCCGGATCTTCTGGTTGAGCGGGAGTGCGGCAACGTACTCCACGAACCGGTAATCGAGGTAGGGAACCCGGGACTCGATGGAGAAGGCCATGGCGTTCCGGTCCTCGTAGTGGAGAAGGGCCGGGAGGTTGGTGGAGGTGAGCTCGCGGCAGAGGATTTCTCCAAGACTCCCGCTATACCGATCAACGGGTGGCACGTTCACGGCAAGGAGTCCCCGGCGTTTACGCCGGGCTGCGAGCTGCCCGAGAGCGGAACGGAAGAACCTGTTATGGTGCCGGAGGCTGCCGAGGACTTCCCGTGCCGCAGTAAGCCCATGGAATGACCTGATGAGCCCCCAGAGATAACTGCCCTGGTACGCGAGGTAGCCGGCAAGGAGCTCGTCGGCTCCCTGCCCGTCAAGGACCACTTTGACCTTCCCGCTGGCGAGACGCATGACGCAGTACTGCGCATAGATGGAGAGGGATCCAAACGGCTCGTCCTGCATGTACACGAGCCGGTTGATATCGTCCCAGAGCTGGTCGGGGGATGGTTCGGTCCGGTGCGCATCAACACCGGTGGCGGCAACAATCTCATCGATGTACCGGCTCTCGTCAAACCGTCTGTCGGAGAAGACGACGGAGAAGGTCTTCTGGCGGGCACCGACACTTGCCGGCGCCTCGCTCCGGACAAGGGTGTTGATGAGGACCGTCAGCGTGGATGAGTCGATCCCGCCCGAGAGGCAGGTGCCGACCGCAACATCGCTCCGGAGGTGGATTCGGGTGGCGTCAGTGAGATGAGTCAGCAGATCTCCGGCAACCGTCTCGTCAGGGATCCCTGACCGGACTTCCGGGTTCACCGTCACATCCCAGTAGCGAACCGACTGCTTTGGGCCGTTTTGGGTGATCAGCATCGCATGGGCTGGCGCAAGCTGGAGGATCCCGTCGAACATCGTCCGGCCGGAATGGTCCTGCACGCCCCACGCGAGGTAGGTACCAAGCATTGCATCGTCCGGCCGGGTCCCGGCAGCCGGGTGGGCGAGGAGTGCCTTGATCTCCGAGGCGAAGAGGAACGAGCCGTCCACTACCGCGTAATAGAACGGCTTGATCCCGAACCGGTCACGGGCACAGAAGAGCTCGTCCCTCTTCTCGTCAAGGATGGCAAACGCCCACATGCCGTTGAAGCGCGGGAGGCAGTCCGCTCCCCACTCCTCGTACGCGTGCAGGATAACTTCGGTGTCGGAATGCGAATGGAAACGGTGGCCCTTTGCAATCAGTTCCTCGCGGAGTTCAACGTAATTGTAGATCTCGCCATTGAAGACGATCCAGAGCGTTCCATCCTCGTTTGTCATCGGCTGAAGGGCTTCGTCCGAGAGGTCGATGATGGCAAGCCTGCGGTGAACAAGCCCCGCGTTCCCGCGGATATGAGTGCCGCTCCCGTCCGGGCCCCGGTGGGCGATCCGGCCGGACATCTCCGCGAGCAGATCTTCGTCCGGTGCCTTCCCGTCAAGACAGTACTGGCCTGCGATGCCGCACATTAGGGTAAAGGTGGGTGGCGGGGGGTAATTAAGGATGGGTGATGGATGGCATTCTCTTGGACACGCGAACGGGTAGTGGCAGGTATTCCCTGCTAGGTGCAGTGTTTCAAAAATGCATCTTCCGCTGCGGCAGCTTCAGCATCTTTTGCTTTTTTTCCCCGACCGCAACCCCATAATTCCAGATCTTTTTCTGAGAGTTTTACAA
>JBFYKS010000256.1:0-5998 GCA_041305785.1 Methanoregula sp.
AGAACATCTTCAACCGGAAATATTACCGCCATACCGGTCTTGGCCTCTTCCTCTCCCGGGAGATACTCGGGATGACCGGTATGGGTATCCAGGAATCCGGCGAGGAAGGGAAGGGTGCACGGTTCGGGATATCTGTGCCAAAGGGTGCGTTCCGGTTCAGCGACAAACAGCAATAACCGGCCAGCTGAGGCGGGTCGAAAACCTCGTCATCGGTGCTTTGTGCCCTCCCTTAAATCTCCACGGTCAGCCCGGCGATTGCCGCGATGAGCCCGGGTGAGATAGCGGCAAACTCGTCCTGTACGGCAACCCGTTCATCGAGCGTTTTGTACACCTCCGCGCCAAAATGGACGAGAGCAAGGCGTTTTGCGTGTGCCCGCTGTGCGATCCCTATCGCGTCCTGCGGGTTTAAGTGCGGCCAGCCGGGACTCTCCTCGCCTGGCTTGAGGGCGCATTCCGTGATGAGGAGATCGGCGTTGCGGCCGAGCGTGACGGCGTTGTTGCAGACCCCCGTGTCCGTGCAGAACGCAATGACCTTTCCGTCAATCTCCACCCGGTAGCCATAGCAGGGGGCCGGGTGGACGAGCGGGCGGCACTCCACAGTGAACGGGAGGTTGTGGACGCCCTCCGCAAGCTCGGCAACCTGTACCGGGTACGGGAGCGATGCGAGCGGGACGGTGAACGGCTCGCCGCAGAAGGTCCGGAGGAGGGCTGCGCCGCCCGGCAGGGTGTAGATCTTCAGGCCCTGCGTTAACCGGAACTTGACGAGCGTGTGGAGCCCCGCGATATGATCGATGTGGAAGTGGGAGATGAAGAGGTATACCGGTTTCTCCTGCGAGATATACCGGTCGGCCTTTGCGATCCCGTTGCCGGCATCGAAGATGATGTCGTACTCGGCTGCCTGCACGAGAACGGAGACGGTGTTGCCGGTCGTGGTGTCGAACCAGCCGTTGGTCCCAAGGAAGGTCACCTGCATGGTACAAGGGTTTAATCGGGCAGGAGAAAAAGGGTGGCGGTGGGCGATCCTTTAATGCCTCTTGGGGGGCACTCGTTATTATCAGAGAGGAGATCAAAAAAATGAACCGGAAATTTTTCCTTTTAGTTTTTGTTGCTGTCCTGTGCCTGTGCATACTTCCGGCATCGGCAGTCATCCAGGAGGTCACGCTAAAGGGCACGGTATCTGCGCTCGATCGTGAGATGAACACCCTGACCCTTGAGAACCCGGCCCGGTACGGCTGCGATTATCCGGCCGGCGGCAGCCCGGTCTGCACGTTCACGCCCATCGACAGCGTGCCGGTGAGTGGCGCCGTGCCCGACAGCGGTGCGTTCACCGTCTTCAACGTGGGGGATACCGTTGTTGCCACGAGCCTTGGGGGTGTTGGCGGGAACTGGATCACGCTTGCAAAACTCTATGGCCCCGGCCCGAACGAAGAGTACGTGACCGATCTCGTGGGCGACCCGGGCACGATCCCAACCCCGTTTGTCGGCGATTATGCGCTTGACATCGCCATGACTCCCGACTGCACAACCTGTTCCGGTACCACCTGCACTGCGGTATCGGCAGCGGTGAAGGTGAAGAGCAGCGGTACCGTTGTCTTCTCAAAAGTCCTCCTGCCCCGGTATTCTCTTGAGTATAATGGGCGCAACGACGGTTCGGCCATCGCGGTCACGTTCGTGCATGGCGAGGCCCCGTCAACAACCTGCGCATCAGGGGTATATGGCATGACGGGCCCGCAGCCCCTGTCGGTCTTTTTGGTGCATGTCGTGCCTCCGGTAGGGTTTGCGCCGCAGGATACCCTACCGGCAGAGACTCCCGCCCCGGCTGCACCGGCCCCGACCACGAAGGCCCCGCTGCTGCCCGCTGCCGTAATCGGCGCGCTCTGTTTTGTTACGTTCGTCCTTGCAGGACGAAAACTCTAAAAAGGTTCCGGCCCCGGGCCGGAATCACCCCAATCCTTTTTTCCTGTGCGCGGTGCAAATCTTTTTATCCCTATAACAGGATTGATTTTTTATTTTCCGGGAGATGAACGGAACGGAGGTGAGGTGAGGATGGTGCGAGGTGGAAAGGGCCGTGCAGGCAGCAAGGCCCGCAGTACATCGGCCGGGCCGGCTGCCCGGGGCGGCAGGAATACGGTGCCGGCTGTGGAGGATGAGGATCCGCTGCACGACCTGCGGGTGCAGGACGATGACTGGCAGGACCCCGTCAATGACGAGTACGTCTGGCCGCAGTTCGATGAAGAGACGGATGATTAAAAAATAGCGTATTCTTTTTTTATTTACATCTTCGACTGGTCTTTTGGCCGTACCGTGCTTGTCATCCGCGGCCCCTTGGCCCCGAGACCGAGCATCGGGTCGCGCTTCTTTTTGCGGTTCTCCTCTCCTTCACCTGCGTCCGGCTTCTTTGCCAAAAAGCACTCTACCGGGTCCCTGCCGCCGGCGCAGGTCCGGTCTTTGAACGCGCTGCACTCTTCGCAGGCCGGTACCTGGGTTGGCAGCAGCGCGGGGAAATGGTTCTTCCAGAGGGTGGGGTCGATCTTCCCCTGCTCAAGGAACCGCTGGATATGCCGTGCCGTGTATCTCATGCTCATGTAGTGGGGATGCTCCGGTTTATGTGTCTTGCTGTGGACTGCAGTTCCCGAACGGTCCGGATCTCCCGTACGGACCAGAGTTTTTTGGCCGTGCCGGAACGGTCCGGCTTGTGGGGAATCTGCTGGTTCCCCGTGCTGCTCCATCCGGTCTGGATGGCATGAAAAATATATACGTTTAAAAATACACCGGAAAGAAGCGGAATGGTTGCCGGGCTGCCAGGGTCCGGGACCCGACCGGGAGCCGGTTATGCCAGAAGAATACACGATTGCCACCTTCAACTGCGAGAACCTCTTTACGAGGCCCGCCATCTTTGAAGAAACAGAAGAAAAGTCAAAGGAGCTCCTGCACGAAGTCGATCTCCTCAAAGCCGAACTCAAAAAGCCGGTCTTTGACCAACCCGAGATCGGGCGGCTGACCCGGTCCCTTGCGGGGTTTGCCACCATCAACGATATCCGCGGCAAGGCATCCTCCGCAAAGGGTGCGGCGGAGTGGCTCGGGTACGTGAGCCTTGAAAAGGAGACCCTTGATGATGCTGCGGTCGATAACGTTGCACGGGTTATTACTGATCTCGATGCGGATATCATCGCCCTCATCGAGGTAGAAGACCGGATCACGCTCCAGGGGTTCCACAACGATATCCTGAACAAAAAATTTTTCCGGCCTGCCAAAAAGAAACCCTACCCGTACATCATGTCCATCCAGGGCAACGACGGCCGGGGGATCAACCTGGCCGTGATGTCGCGCCTTCCCATCAACTGGATGCAGAGCCATGTCCACGAGCGCACGGAGAAGAATTATCCCCTCTTCTCCCGCGACTGCCTTGAAGTGAACCTTGCCCTTCCCGGAACCAGACCCCTGCACCTGCTCGTCAACCACTTCAAATCCATGGGCTACAGTTCCAAAGACGACCCGCAGGGCAACCGGCGCCGGCTCGTCCAGAGCACCCGGGTTGGCGAACTGCTCAACTCCCATGATCTCTTCGAGGAATACGTGGTGGTTGCGGGCGACTTCAACTCTCCCTCAACCAGCCCGTCGCTCGCCCCGGTTCTTGAAAACACCGGGATGTACAACGTGAACGAGGAGCTCCCGGCCGGGGAACGCGGCACGTACCGGACCGGAAAAGACCAGCTCGACTATATCGTGGTCTCTGATGCGCTTAAGGAGAAACTCACCTCGGTAAGGATCGAGCGGCGCGGCGTATACACGGCCCGGGGTGAGCATTACCCGACCGTGACAAACCGGCGCACCGAGGCCTCAGACCATGCAGCGGTCGTGGCAACGGTGGCAGTCTGACCTGTGCTGTTATCCGGCTCCCCCTGTTTTTTTCGATCTGTCCTGCCCGGAGATGCTGGTGCAGGGCCCCCCTCTAAAAGATCCTGGATACCAGGAGGGGCTGCAAAAGCCCTGTGCAGCAACGGGTACCAGGATTATGAAATACCCCCTTTTAAGAACACAAATATTAAGACCGCACACCCCAATTCTGAAAATACCGGCGTACCAGATCAAAATATGCAACCGTGCGAGGTAACCTGCCGGTCCCTGGTGCAATCAGAAAGGGCAACCGCATTTTCCCCTACAAACCCCGTTGTCCCGGACCGGAATCGTTGCCCGGGCAGGGCGATCCGGCACCCGTCCGCAAACCGGGCCCTGGATACTGTGAAACCATGATAAAAACCGAACCCGGACCCCGCCCGGACAAAAAGATGCCAAAAACCCGAAAGACCGCTGCCGGGAAAAGAACCGCCGGCCATGTCCCGCAGGTCCAGACGGAATTGAACGCTCTCCGTCGCATCACGATGCTCCTGCGGACAAGGTCCGGCAACGACTTCTCCCACTACAAGCAGAGCACGATCCGGCGCCGGATAGAACGGCGGATGGCCATGCATAACCTTAACGACATAGACCCCTATGCCCGTTACCTTTCCAAGAACTCCGCGTTTGAGAATTTTTCCGTTGAGCACGATTTCCCCGGCATCGGGCGGAAAAACCTGTTGTTGAACGCCCGCCGGATCACCGGTGAGGCGGGTGTCACGCAGCTCATCCTGCTTGCCCTGGAAGAGCGTGCGGTCAAAAATAAAGCAGAACGGAACGCTAACCCCGAACGGAAGGGAGCCTGATGGCCACGGGAAAGAAGAGACCAAAAGATGGCGGACCGGCAGTCCCCCGCTTCGGCTTTTCGCTGCGGGATTATGCCGAGGAGCAGCTCACGCGTTCCGGAAAGAGCCCTCCTGACCTCGCCGGCCAGGCCCCGGAACAGGTCATCCACGAACTGCAGGTGCACCAGATCGAACTCGAGATGCAGGCAGAAGAACTCAGGCGGGCATATCTCGCGCTGGAGGAGTCGCGGGACAAGTATCATAACCTCTATGATTTTTCCCCGGTCGGGTATCTCACGCTCAGCGACAAGGGGCTCATCGAGGAGGCGAACCTTACCGGCGCACTCCTCCTCGGCATCGTGCGCCGCCGGCTCATCCATGCCCGGTTCCGGAAATGTATCGCACAGAAGGATCTCGATACCTGGGACCGGCATTTCTTAAACGTGCTCAGGACCGGTGAGAAGGAAAACTTTGACCTTGACCTCCTGCACAGCAACGGTTCTGCGTTCCCTGCCCGGCTCGACTGTATCCGCATGCAGGAACGCGAAGCCGTGACAGGGATCCGGATCGCGATCAGCGATATCACCCGGCAGAAGGAGGCAGAAGCAGCAATCCGTGAGAGCGAGGAGCGATTCTGGCGTCTCTTCTCCGAGATCCCGGTCCCGTACCAGTCGCTCGACGAGGACGGCAGGCTCCTTGAGGTGAGCCCCCGGTGGCTGGAGATGCTCGGGTATACCCACCAGGAAGTGATCGGGCGCTCGTTTAGCGACTTCCTCGCACCCGACAGCCGGAAAAATGCCCTGGAAATTTTCAAAACGTACCTGGAGACCGGATCTGTCAGCAACGTGGAGTTCCGGCTGCAAAAAAAGGACCGGAGCGAGATTTTTGCCCTGTATAATGGAAGGGTAGCACATAACCCTGACGGTTCGTTCCGGCAGACGTACTGTGTTTTTGAGGATATCACCGAGCGTAAACAGGCTGAAAACTCACTCCGGCAATCCAATAAAAAACTCTCCCTCCTCTCGTCCATCACCAGGCACGATATCAACAACCAGATCCTGATCCTGAACGGGTTTCTTGGGTTGTTGGACGAAGATGTGCATACTCCTGAAGCCAGAAAAAAGGTTGCCCGGATCCAGGATGCCAGCGACCGGATTGCAACCATGATCCGGTTCACCCATGAATACGAGCAGATCGGCGTCAATGCCCCGGTGTGGCAGGACTGCCGCACCCTTGCAGATACGGCAGCAATGCATCTTTTGACCGGACAGGTCACATTAAAAAACGATCTTTTGACGGGTTCTGAAGTATGTGCC
>JBFYKS010000257.1:0-2504 GCA_041305785.1 Methanoregula sp.
TTCCGGGAGGTGTTCCCGCAGGAGTGGGCGATGGCGCGGGATCTCGAAATCCGGGACCTGCTCGGCCGCATCGTGCACGCAGGGGAGAAGATCAACCTGACGCTTGCCGACAAGCTCGTCAAGAAACCCGTGCTTGAGGCCGCGCAGGGCGTCATCACCGTGAGCCTGAACAAGTCGTACGAGGTTGTGAGGAAATGAGCAACAAACTCGGAGAGGTGATCTCATACGGGTGCTATGGTGGGAAAGCCATTATGATCCACACGTCACCATACAGCGGCAGCCCATCGATCCCGCTGCCAGAAATATTCAACGACGTGCCGGTTGGCTTCATCGCGTACCTTGACAGCAAAGGGCAAGTCCGATTCATGGATGAGGACCCCCATGATTACGAGGACCGGGGGCCTGAGGAATGACCACCGACGGCAGGCCTGTGGCGGTAGAGGGCAACATCGCGGACATCGACACCGACGCAAAGTTCTTCACCCTCACAGGACGGGACGGCAAGGTATTCCTTAAAGTGTTCTGGAAACCCGCCCATGATGCCAAGATGATAAAGCAGAAGCCCGGGTATTACGAGGCCCCGGTGGTGGAGATGGAGGAGCACACCGGCGGCCTGCAGGAAGCGGTGCTGATCGATCTCCCCTGGAAGGAGCGGCCCGCCGACTTCCCCCGGTCGCAGCGGCAGCAGGGGGGCGGCAACAAAGGCGGCGGCCGGCCCTACCAACCCCGGAACGAGCGGGCGATCATCATGCAGGTGGTGTTCAAGGAGGCCTGCGAGGTCGCCCGGCAGTTCTCGAAGTTGTCGGCAGACTTTGATGAGGAATCTGCCAACGTTGCGTTTGAATGGGCGATCAAGAAGACCGAGGAGTCCATGGACCGGCTCTGCAAGGCAGGGGGTGTATGAGTGGCCGCAGATATTATTTTTGGCGGTGAGAACGTCGATGGGTCCGGTATCGGGACCGTCATGATCACCTGCATGCACGATCCGTATGATCTCTGCTGCCCGGTGTGTGGGCACTCTGTTTTTTCGCACATGACCAACCCGGTCATGGAGCACGGCAACACCTATGCCTGTGACGCCTGCGGCGTCGAGGTAACGCTTTTCCCGGACCGTGCCAACTGTCGGTTCCTGATGGAGGTACAGGGAGCATGAGCCGCTGCGTATCGTTCTGGCACAAGTTCGAGCAGGAGGGCAACTTCTGCGGGATGGACCCGACCGAGATCTCCCGCGTCAAGGCATACCTGGAGTTTGTGGGAAAATTGAACGTCCGGGGGTTCGACAAGGATTTCATATACGAGAAATTCACGGCAGGCGCAGCCCGCCCTCTCATTGCTCTGAAGGATGACGAGACCCGCACCGAGGCGCTCAATTATGTCGGGAACTGTCTGGATCGGAAAGAGAAGATCACAGAGGGCGACCTGAAGAGCCACATCAGGAGCCTGCTGCAAAAGGCCGGGAAATCCTGTTCTATGAACGCGCGTTCGGAAAAGTTGACAAATGTCAAGATTCCAGCCCAACCCGTGCCCCAAATCGAAAAAGAACCCCAATCTGAAAAACCGATCCAGTCCCTTGCCGACCGGGTCCGGGCGGACGAGATGAGGGCATCCGAGGCCAACCAGCAGCACGTCAACCCGGGCGCCATCTGCACGGTCAATCCGATCGTGGTTGATGACAGCAAGCGGCAATCGGCATTTAGGACCGGCTCGCAGGTCCGGGCAGGCATCGCGGGGGAGATGTACCCGCAGCAGCAGGAGCCGGCAGACCCGCCAGCATGGACCCCTGAAGTATGCAAGAGCGGCAAGTGCCCGAACGGGGACAGCTATTACTCCCCAAAGCGGGGGGAGTGCGCACTCTGCGGGGATCCGATTGACAAGATCACCCTGTGCCCGCTCCTGGAGCGGAGGAAGCAGCAGGTACCGGCCCGGGCCATGTCGGACCCGCAGACCATCACCATCCGCTGCAACGATAAGCGGTGGGCGGTGCTCAAGCAGGTGCAGCGGGAAGGGCAGGCGGACAGTTTCGAGGATGCGGTGCTCTGGCTCATAGACGAGGCGGGGGACCGGATGGAGCGTGAATGAGATGGAGATTGATATCAATATTCGGAATGCGACGCCGGAAGAGGCGCAGCGGGTGCTTATCGGGATGAGTTTTGCGGAGGACATTCTCGGCAAACTCTCGCCCGCAGTCAGGATTGAGAAAGCGCAGAAGAAGCCGGTAGCCGATCCGACCTGCGATGAAGAGACCGGCTGTGCAGGCTGCGACACTCACGGGCAGGATGATGAGGCTTGCAGTAAGTGCAGCCCCCCGCCAGCTCCCAAGAAAACGAAGGCGAAGGGACCGATGAGGCCGGGCCCGCACAACGGCAACCAGTACGGGATCCCGTCCGATCTCTACGCAACGGACAAGCGCCTTTACAAGCGCCTTTACAAGCGCCTATGGGCCCGCTGCAAGAAGCACGGCATCAAGTATGAGGCAGCGCTGGAGATGGAGGGGAAGACCAAGC
>JBFYKS010000258.1:0-5351 GCA_041305785.1 Methanoregula sp.
CATGCCGGTGCAGGACACGATGAAAGCAATCGCGTACGCGAGGATGGAGGGGGCAAGCGTGATCGGCCCCAACTGCCCCGGGCTCCTCTCGCCCGGTGAGGTCAAGATGGGAATCATGCCCGCAGGGCTTTTCATGCGGGGGAATGTGGGGGTTATCTCGCGCTCGGGTACGCTCACGTACGAGGTCGTGGATGAACTGACCCGGGCCGGCATCGGCCAGAGCACGGTCATCGGTATCGGTGGCGACCCGGTCATCGGCCAGACATTTGCAGACGTTCTGGCGCGGTTCGAAAAGGACCCGGAGACGAAGGCTGTCGTCCTTGTCGGTGAGGTTGGCGGCAATCTCGAAGAGGAGGGGGCAAAGTCGACAAATCTCCCCATCGTCTCTTACATCGCCGGCGTCTCGGCACCGCCCGACAAGCGGATGGGCCACGCGGGCGCTATCGTGGAAGGCGGCGAGGGCGACGCAAAGTCCAAGATCGCCCGGCTCAAAAAGCATGGCGTGCCGGTTGCATCCCGCGTATCGGAGATCCCGGAGATGGTTCGGGAGCTGTTCCGGGGAACGTGCTGAAGAATACCCGTCTTTTTTTCAACCTGTTTGTTACGATACACGTTGGCAGGTCTCTGGATCATGAGTGGTGTGTGCCCGGTCCCCCTCACTCTTGAACTGCCGCCCCGGGCTGGCAGTTCTCATGGCGGGGAGCTTCGATTAGGGATGATACGAAATTATTGCTCTTGGAGAAAACCTCATTCCGGGTAATTATTACCCCCCTTCTCGCCAGCCCTCCCCCCAAGGGGGCTCAACAGCGCATGCGATGCCCCCACATTACCTCTACGGGACACTCCGACAAAAAAAATTTCACAAAACCGAAATTGAGGCCGCCGCGGGGCGCCCTACGGGGCGGCGGCTCCCCTCTTCATCGGGGGTATGGGGGCATCAGCCCCCATCGTGGCGATTAAGGATATCTATTGGGCAGTTTTTTCAACAAAAAAGAGAACGCCAGCCTTCGGCTCACGCCTTCTCCGGCCACGCCACCACAAATCGCCAGCCGGTCAGCGGCGAGGTACGGAACTTTGCTGTATACTGAATGCCGCCATCTTCATAGGATACCGTGCCGCTCTCCTGTGCCCGGATTGTCTGCAGAGCCTTCCCGAATGAAGAGCTGGCGCCGATGGTGGTGATATCGCGGGAGATCTGCCCTTTCTCCGAATGGAGGGCGAACTTGTTCTCCTTGTCGATTGCGTAGAAGATGAACGGGTCTTCAATCTCGCCCTGGAGCTTGTCGGTCAGCGTGTCGAGGTACACCGATGCGCCGAGGATTCCCGTGACCCTGCCGTTCTCCTTCACGGGCACGGCAACGATGGCGGTATTCCTGCCCGTCGAATGGCTCACGACAACGGTACCTACCGATTCATTCCCGGCAAGCACGCCCGGGAAGTACGACCGGCTCATCAGGTTCGCGGTGGTGAGCCCGTCAATAATCGTATAATAGGAACCATCGGGATTCGCGTACCAGGTTCTTGCATCGGGCTCATGGGTCTCAAGGATCGTGAGCAGCGGTTGTATCTTCTCCCAGCGTGCGGTTTTTGCATCGGTGGTGACCGCCACCACCTCATAGGTGCGCAGGACCACGAGGAGACGGCTGTCGGTTGCCGCCATCATGCTGGAGAGCGCAAGACCGGCCTGGTCGCCTGCCGAGGAGGGCGTGGCAGTCACGGAAGCGGTCTTCATACCGTACTGCTGCCGGATCGTATCGAAGGTCCCGTCCTGCTTCATCGTATCGAGGACGTTCTGCCATTCCGTGATGACCCTGTCGGGAGTGTCTTTGCTGAACGCGATATACAGCTGAACCGTCCTGACCGGATAAACCCCGGTAAATGAGCCGGGATCAATGCCCTCTTTCTGTGCAATGGTAGCGGAATTGGATGAGCTGCCGAGCCAGAGATCGGTCTTGCCGGTAATTAAGTTCCGGAGACATTCCGCATCGCTCTCGCAGGTCAGGATATTCTCAAAACGGTTCTCCAGCAGGAACTGGTGCCGGGAATCATCTTTGACAACGCCAATCAGCCCGGCTTTTTTTGCCGCTTCAAGGCTGTTAATCCCGGGGCCTGTTCCTGCCCGGGCATAGAGCATGTAATCAAAGGATGCAACCGGCCCGACCCATTTGAAGAGATCCTCCCGTTCATCCGTCCGTCCTGTCGCATACAGGGCAACCGCTGGCCCGGCAACTGCTGCGGAATATCCCTCGTTCCATGGCAGGATCTCGATTGCCGCCTTCTGGTTGAGGCGCGAGAGGATCCCGTTCACGACCCCGGTTGCCTGCCCGGTCACCACCCCATCGGCGCCGACATAGTTGAACGGCGGTAACTCCTCGGTGATGATCCGGATCCCTGCGTCCGCGGGCTCCGGTGCGGGTGCCGTGGTGTCCGAGACGCACCCGCAGGAGAGTCCCAGTCCTGCGATGAGGAGCAGGAGCGCGATTTTTAAAAAATGTGAATTGCCAGGTGTTTGCATTGTGTATCATACCCCGGTAAAGACCAAAGCGTTTTCAGATCTGATTACCGGCTGCAACCTGAAAAATCCTGTGATCCATCCCTTCTGCGGGTGATCCCCCGGTTCTCTGGATTGCCGGTAAATCTTTTGGTTCCGGATCCGTACGCATGAACCTGGCACGACAGGATCCCGGTGGGGTTTTGCCGGGCGGACACGGTTTCCTTACCATTAAATACCGGGACAGAGCAACAATTGACTGACTAGTCAATTTACGAAAAGGAGCGATCATGTTATACCGAAAAGTCCCAAAGACCGGTGACGAACTCTCTATCCTCGGCTTCGGCTGCATGCGGTTCCCCGCAAAGGGGCGGGGGATCGATGAGGAACGCACGATCCGGCAGATCCGGTCCGCCATTGATCGGGGGGTCAACTATCTTGACACCGCCCCGGTTTACCACATGGGGAAGAGCGAGCAGGTACTCGCAAAAGCCCTTGCGGACGGGTACCGCGGGAAGGTCCGGATAGCAACCAAGATGCCGCACTGGTCGGTTGTTACCCGGGCTGACATGGACCGGATCTTAAACGAGCAGCTCGCCACGCTCCGGACCGATCATATTGACTACTACCTCCTCCATACCCTCAACCGTACCGCGTTCCGGCGGCTGGTGGACCTTGGTGTCCTTGAATTCCTTGATGCGGCAAAGAAGGACGGCCGGATTAAAAATGCCGGGTTCTCCTTCCATGCAACGCTTGCCGAATTTGTGGAGATCGTGGACGCGTACCCGTGGGAGTTCTGCCAGATCCAGTACAATTACCTTGACGAGAACAACCAGGCGGGAACAGAAGGCCTGCAGTACGCGGCAGGGAAGGGGCTTGCCGTCATCGTCATGGAGCCCCTGCGGGGTGGCAACCTTGGCGGGCGGATGCCCGCGTCCGTGCAGGCGATCTGGGACGCTTCCCCGGTAAAGCGCAGCCCGGCGGAATGGGCGCTGCGCTGGGTGTGGGACCACCCCGAAGTCACGGTCGTCCTTTCCGGCATGAACGAAGAGGCGCATATCGATGAGAACATCCGGGTAGCAGGGACAGCCGTCCCCGGTTCGCTCTCCGTGGAGGAACGGGCCACCATCGATGCTGCAAAGGACGAGTTCAAACGCCTTATGAAAGTGGGCTGCACGGGTTGCGGGTACTGCATGCCCTGCCCGTTTGGTGTTGACATCCCGGGCTGTTTTGCCGGGTATAATGCCCACCACCTCTTCCCCCACGATCCGGCCGGCAGGTTCCAGTACATCGGGAGGCACAGCGGGCTGATGGGCCAGACCTCCTATGCCGGGCTCTGCCGTAATTGCGGCAAGTGCGCGAAGGTCTGCCCCCAGCACCTGCCGATCCCGGAACTGATGAAACAGGTGTCAAAAGAGATGGACGGGCTCGTCATCCCGGTTGTAGTCCCGGTCCTCAAAGGCGGGCTCTGGTGCATGAACAAGGCCGGTGCGGCCAGACGTGCGATCTTTGGGGAGAAGTGAGATGGCCGATCCGGGCAGCGATAAGAGGGAGGCGATCCTCAACACGGCGCTCACCCTCTTTGTGGAACGGGGCTTTTACGGCACTCCGACTTCGCTCATCTCAAAGGAGGCCGGGGTGGCGACGGGCACCCTCTTTTTTTATTTCAGGACAAAAGAGGAGCTCATCGACACCCTCTACCTGCGAACCAAGGCCGGGGCTGCCGCGGCCATGCGGCGGGGACTTGAGGAGGAGGAGACCACGCAGGGAAGGCTCCGGCTCATCTGGCACAATGCGGTCGAATGGGGGGTACAGAACCGGGAGAAGATGCAGTTCATGGAGCAGTTCGCCCACTCGCCGTTCATATCGAAAACCGCCCGCGACGAGGGGCTGTCCCGGTTCTCGTTCCTGCACGAGTACGTGCTGCAGGGGATCGGGGAGGGCGTCATTCGAAACTATGATCCGCCCCTCCTTCTCGGTGTGCTGGCCTCTTCGCTTTCCAGCGTGATCGCCCGGGTGGCAGAAGTTGACGACCCTCTATTGCGGGACGTGATCATTGAGCAGGGGATGGACTTTGTCTGGAACGGGATCCGGTTGGAAGGGGATCCAAAAGATACGAAGATCAGGAGATCGAAGGAGAAACGGTGATACGATGACCACGATACTTGATGCACAGAATTTATCCAAAACCTACGGAGAAGTTGCCGCGGTCGACCATGTCTCGATCAGCGTAAAAGAGGGAGCGCTCTTTGGCCTGCTTGGCCCGAACGGGTCCGGCAAGACCACGATGATCAAGATGCTGACCGGGCAGGTCCGGCCTACCGGCGGCTCGGCAACGGTTCTCGGGCTTGACGTGACCAAAGACCCGGTCGGGGTCCGGGACCGCGTGGGGATCATCCCCGAGCAGGAGACTCCCCCGAGTTTCCTCACCTCGATGGAGTACCTCCGGTTTGTCGGGGCGGTGCGGAAGATTCCGGATATCGAAGAGAAAGCGGATTACTGGTTCGACTTCCTCGAGTTCCGGGACAAGAGAAACGTGCTCTGCAAGGATTTATCGCGGGGCACCCGGCAGAAACTGATGTTTGCGCAGGCGTTCATCCACGAGCCGGCGCTTGCCTTAATCGACGAACCGCTCATCAACTTCGACCCGATCATGCAGGACGTGGTCAAGGAGTACCTTGCCGGCTACGTGAAGAACGGCAGGACCCTCTTCCTCTCCACGCACATCCTTGAAGTGGCAGAGGAGATCTGTTCGGAGTTTGCGATCCTCCACAAGGGGAATCTGCTGCACACCGGCCCGGTTGCCGAACTGACCGGCCGGGGTGAACACCTGCCCCAGTTCTTCCTCTCGCTCGTCCGG
>JBFYKS010000259.1:0-9323 GCA_041305785.1 Methanoregula sp.
GTTTTGGTTATTGCTATCATCGCCATTGTCCTTGCTGTTGCAGTCGTCCAGATGGGGATGATACCCGAAGTCAGCCAGCTGCCCCCCCTCAACTTCTCTCCTCCCCAGACGACGTCTGCACCAACCGTCAATGTCCTGTCTGTTGGAGAAAGTGTCAGTGACGGAAGACAAAAACTGACGGTTCACGGGTATGAAATCAAAGATAAGATTGGATCGAAATCTCCCGGAGATCTTGATTCGGAGAAGAAAGGCTATACCTTCATGGTTGTTGATATCACGGCTGAGAACCTGCAGTTCATGGATGCAATCAGTACTGAGGAGTTCTATCTCATCAATGCCGAGGGATACCTATACCCCGCCGAACAGGTTTCTGACCTTGATTCCCTCTTCAATGGGACGGATATCCGCCCCTTTGAAAAACGGCGGGGGAACCTCGCCTTTTCTGTGCCTGCAGAACCCGGTGAACTGAGGTTGAAACATGACCTTGGCAACAGCATCATTGCCCTCTTCCTGATAACATAAACTCTTGTATTCAACCGGTTGCAGGGAAATACACGGCCCCGTTCCGTCAGCGACAAAAGATCCATTCAGACGGCGGGCAGGCGGTACCTGCCATCCGGCACCATGATCTCGAACCGTGCCCCGGTGCCAAACTCTCCGGTCTCCCGGATGGTGATATCCGTGATCGCGAGGATCTCGCGGGCAAGGAACAGGCCCCGTCCCCCCTTGAGTTTATAGTCCCGGTAGAAGATCTTCTCCTTGTCCGCGTCCGCGATGCCCGGACCATTGTCTTCGATGGTGATCGTGAGGCCACCGGGTCCATCCCTGTTCTGGACGCTCACTTCCGTGGCTCCCCTGCCGTGAATGATGACGTTCTCCATCAGGATGAAGAAGACGTCCTCGAGGAGCGGATCTGCATACACCTCAATCCCTTCAAGGTCCACCGTCCGCGATATCCGGGCAAAGTCCAGGTGGGAGATCGCGTTGAGCAGCGCGATGTTTGCGTCCTGCCACCGGGGCTTGCCGATCCCGAGATCCTGGAACTTCTGTGCCGACTGCATCGCGGTCATCATGGTATGCAGGATCTGTTCGCTCTTGTGCAGAAAACCCGCAGCCGTTGTGCCGGCCACTTCGTTCTTTGCCAGCTCGATGAAGCCCGTGACTGCGAAGACCGCGTTCTTGATCTCATCAAATGTCAGGGTGTTGAGCAGGCTGAGTTTTTTGCGGGCCTGCAGCAGGGCCTGCTCGTTCTTTTTCATCTCCTGGAAATTGTGCCGCAGCTCCTCCTCGGTTGCGGTTATCTCCTCATATGCTGCATTGATCTCCATCAGGTTCTGCCGGAGTCTCTCCTCCGTCTCGCGCAGCCGCTCATATGCTGTTTTGAGTTCCTCATTTCTCGTTTTGAGTTCCTCTTCTGCCATCTTCCGGCTTTGGATCTCTGCCCGGAGATCCTCGTTTTTATTCGAGAGTTCGGAAGTCTTTTTCCGGACCTGGCGCCTGAGGGTCGCACTCATGATGACGAAGAGGACTGCAATGCCGGCAAGGGTGGCAAGACCCCAGAAGAGCCAGGGTGGAATCGTCGAACCGGCTTCTATCCCATACCACTTCTGCATCGCCCGGTTATACGGGGATGAGGGACTCATTTTTCCTTGTGCAATGCCCCGGTCAAGGGCGGCAAGGAGGTCCCGGTTCTTCCCTTTCTGGACGGCAAACGTCATCTGGACGGGATTGAACATCACTGGTGTTGCCGCAAGACCGTACGTCTTTGCATCCTCCTGGGCTGCGGTATTGTAGACAACCAGGGCATCTGCATCTCCGGCTGCCGTTGCAGAAAAGACCGCCATGGGGGTATCCATGTCAAGCATCGTGACATTGACATCGAACTTTTTTGCATAATCCAGAAACCCGGTCCCGCTCTGTGCTCCCCTGACCGATGCCACCCGCTTCCCCTCAAGGTCAAGGATGGTATTGATGCCGGACCCGGGGCGTGCATACACCTGTGACCAGACCGAGAGAGCCGATTCATTGCCAAAGTCATACGATTTCAGGCGTTCCGGTGTACTGGTAACGGCCGGCATGATATCTATCTCGCCGGCCGCAAGCCGGTCCCAGCTCTCGGTGAGCGATCCACTGATCCAGATGATATGCCAGCCCTCTCTTTGTGCGATATCTTCGACAATATCAACAAAGAAGCCGGCCGGTTCTCCCTGTTCATTGGTGAAGAGCGAGGGTTTGAGCTCCGTGAGTGCCACCTTTACATCCCGGGCAGCAAATGCGGGGGTGACGAGGGCAGCAAGGAGGAGAATGGCGATGCCTAAAATGAACGCCCGGTGCAGGATGCACAACATTCTTTTGTTTGCTCCCATGGACACGGGTGTATGAGTGCCGGGCCGCAGAGGTCTGGAATTCCCTTTACCGGTCATAACTCCTTGTGGCTTGTTGAATGGATGCTCCTGTCATGTATTATTCTTTTGGGTTGCACGCCGGTAGGACAATCCCGCCCGGCCCGGGAGCAGGCACCGGTATTCCTCCCATCGCCCGGGATCGCGTTCGCTTCCGGATCGGGCCGCAACCGAAATGCAGCGTGGTGGCAATCTTATCATCCCGCCCGGACAACTCTTCAGGGTATACTGATCCGCTGATGGTGTTTTTCCTTTGAGCTTCTCTCTCATTACCCGGCGCCTGATCCTGGAAGACCTGAGCCTTCAGGATCTTCCCGATATCCAGAGAATCGCCCGGGATCGCGAGCTGATGAAGTACGTGCTTCTCTGGCTCGAGAACGATGAGCAGATTGAGGCGTTTGTGCAAAATGCGATCGATGAGGCGGCAAAGGCTGACCGGAGGGAGTACGTGCTCGCTGCTCGTGACCCGGTAACCGGGGAATTTGCCGGCATAACATTCATCGAGATTGATCACCAACTCACGAGCACGGCAGAAGTCGGGATCGTCCTGCTGCCAGAGTATTGTAAGAACGGGTACGGGTCGGAGATCTTACACGCGTTTTTAAAATTCGGGTTTGAAGAGCTTGGGATGCACCGGGTGTACGGGAAGTGCGATGAGCTCAATGTCGCCTCAGCCAGGCTCATGGAGAAGTGCGGACTCACGTACGAGGGAACGATCCGCGAGCATGTCTGGCTCCGCGATCACTGGCGCTCGACCCGGTATTACGGGATGCTCGCAGGGGAGTATGCTTCTTGGAAGGAGTAAGCCGGGACTTTTCAATGCCGGATGATTTACCGTGCCGAAGGGGTTCGGAAGGGTACAAACCGATCACCGGGAAGAGGGTGTTTTTAGGAAGTTCACGTCAGAAATATATCGGTTCTGCAGGATCACCCATGACCCTGTTCTCACAAAGTACACCGTCCGACCCCCCAGTAACCCCTGCATTTTTTTAGGAGAGTTATGGTATGTTTTAAGCGATTTTATTACGTGAATTTTACAGCAGGCAGGGGCATGGGCGGGTTGAATGCCAGAGGGGGGGTCGGACGGTGTACTTTGGCAGGGACGCCGGGTCCTAATGAGATCATCGTCTGTGCAAGGTTTATTCTCCTTCGGAGACTCGCTGCTACTACCTGTCAGATACTGGTCATCTCTGAAGTTCTACGACGTGAAAATTATTATCCGCTGTTCCCTTTGCCACGTTCGGGAATACTCGGGAAGGGGTACCTTTTGGCAGAACGCATCTGCGGGCGCCTTTTTGCCGGGTAAATTATCGCGGGTTTTTGGGAATGTGGAGTTGGGCGATCTGAGGGGAGATCGGCCGCTGGAATGCTGCTAAATACAGCCTTTAGTTTTACGATGGAGAATGAATGACAAATATGGGCCCGGATTAGAAGAGATGGCCGGGCGGGATATGAAGATGGGAGGGAACCCACCTCCTTCGTGGATCGATGAAGAAGGTGGAGATGATCTATCTTTGGATTCATTGAAATCGCTCGGTCACAGTTGAAAAACCCATGTGCAATAATTTTGGATCCCTGGAAAAAGTTAGAAATTTTTTTTATTAATAGCACGAAAATAAATTTTATCGTGCTCTAAATTTAATATATAAAAAATTTAGATTATGGATTATGTGCCACAATCACGATGGATTGATTTGGAGTGAAACAATGTTCAATGGGAAGTTTTCCGGTCTGATCATCTTACTGCTTGTCGGTATGATTTTTATTGTTCCAGTGTCAGCCTGCTTGCATATTTTTCATCCGGACCCGCCATCATCAATCGAATGGGAGCAGAACTCCAGCGGATCCGGTAGTGAGAAAGGTTATGATATCCATGGGACATGCGATGGCGGTTATATCCTGGCCGGGACCTCCGGCGCGACCGGTGAGGGATCCACGAATATACTCGTCCGAAAACTGGACGCAAACCGCAACACTGTATGGCAACGCGTCATAGGTGGTAATGGCAGGTCTGAAGGACGAACGATTCGGGAGACCGCAGATGGCGGGTATCTTATTGTGGGTATGACAACTGCCGATGGCGGGGATTTCAAAGATCCCAACTTTGGCGGCTGGGATGTTGTTGTCGGGAAAATTTCCTCAGCCGGCGCCCTGGAATGGGTTCGAAAATATGGCGGGAGCAGTGATGATTTCGGCGAAAATATACGGCCAACAAAGAATGGCGCTGTTATTATTGGCCGCACGTTTTCCAATGATGGAGATGTCTCCCCTCAGGCAAATTATTCCATTGTAACTAAAAAAGGAGTATCTGAAAAGCCGGTTCGGGAATTAAATAATACCGTGGTCTTTTCTGCAAACAGTTCTGATGAGGAGCTTCTGGCCTACTTCATGGGTGATACGATCAGGGAAACACAAACGGGGCAGTCAGATGTATGGATTATCGAGATTGATCCTCTCGGGAACATCCTCTGGCAACAGCGGTATGGCGGGAGTAAGGATGATTACGGCTATGATATCATCCCGCTGGATGATGACTATCTGTTCTTTACAGGAACCACATTCTCCAATGATGGGGATATTGCAGGAAAAAATTTTGGCGAAGAGGTTGGTACTTCCGATGGATGGGTTGTCCGGCTAAAACCGGATCACTCTGTTGACTGGCAGGATTGTCTTGGTGGGTCGAATAATGAGGGATTTTTCAGTATAGAACCTGCACTCTATGCTACTGTCAGAAGCGGTTGTGGCGGGGTTAATCTCTCTGTTGTTCATTCATACCCGAACGGTTACACTCTTGCCGGGTTTGCCGGATCAAAAGACGGGGATGTTTTTCCACGGCCGATGAATAATCACGAATCCTACGATGGCTGGATCGTGAAAGTTAATCCTGAACTGGTTGATGAATGGTCACGGTGCATCGGCGGTTCAGAATTTGACATCATTACGTCGTCATCGCAGACAAATGTTGACAAGTATATCTTCTCCGGGTTCACCCTGTCGACAAATGGCGATCTCTCCCGGCCCGCGTCCTCTCGTGCCCCTGCAGTTCCATTCATCGGTTTATACAATGTTGATGATGTTAATATTGACTGGATGCAGTTTCCCGGCAATAACGAGACAGGTCTTTTAAATTCTGTCGAGATCCGGCCTGATGGTGATTACCTTACTGTTGGGTGGACGAACTCGCGGACAGGATCGAACAGGGCCGACCTCTATATAGCCCGACTTTCCGGTCCCTCGCCACAACCCAAAATTCTGACTCCTACACCCACACAAAAACACGAAGGATCGGTAGCCTACATGCCAACATCTGTTCAAGTACCCGTGATGGAGAGGAATCCGAAGATCAATGAAACAATGGCGGAATCCAATCCTGTAACATCTCCGCCTACTACGACAGCATCCATACTTGGTGTCCTGCCTGTGATTGCTCTTACCGGTATTCTTTGTATCGTTATACAATTTAGAAAAAGGAATCACTGAAACACCACGAAAAAAACTGAGATCGCGCTTGCAATAATTCTCATCCTCATCACCGCGTACATTTTCATCACGGTCTTTGTTGGTTGGGGTGCCTTTGGATTCGGGCGGGGGCTTAATCCCAATGCCTCGCCACCCTCGCCAAACGCAACGCTCTGGGAGAAAGCGGAATGGGAAAAACATCATGGCGGCATCTGCCAATGCGTACCCGCATTTGAAATAGCAGGACCCTTGATCTTATCTGCACCACTAAATTCCACGGTGTCAAAGATTACGTATAATTTCACTCTTATTCCGGGAATGACCATTCCCAATCTCATGAATTCCCGCTTCAAATTCTCCACAAAAAATGCAGAAAAAACTGTGTTTTACAACGATTCCTCCATAAAATCTGACTTGGTATGTGTGGCATGGAATGACTTGGTATATAGCGAATGAATCCATGAACAACATTCCGGATAATTTTCAAGAAATTAGGGCAGATCGTGTCGTGATCTCCGCGGAACTGGACGTTGAGAAAATGGGATTTGTGACGCCGGGTCTGGGTCCGAATGAAAGGTTCAGCATAATCATGACTTCTCCATGGGGATACCGGTATGCTGTAACAAAAACCACACCATCATCGTTTTCACAAACTATGCCAATAGCCGTAAACCTCACGGATGGGTATTAAAGGATCCGTCCCCTACCCCCCACGATCACCTTTAAGTCCCTTCCCATCAATATTTACAGACCCAAGCTTGAATCCCTCTAACCGGGGGACGGCATGGTGCAAAGACTATGGCAGAAGTGGTCGAGGTTTTAGTACCCGGCGGAAAGGCAACGGCAGGTCCACCTCTTGGACCGTCGCTTGGACCACTCGGTATCAACGTGAAGGGAGTTGTTGACGAGATCAACAAGAAGACCGCCTCATTCAACGGAATGCAGGTCCCGGTCAAGATCGAAGTCGACGCAAAAAAGAACTTCACGGTCACCGTGGGTATCCCCCCGGTGTCGGCACTCATCAAAAAAGAGGCCGGTATCGAGAAAGGTTCCAAAGAGCCCAACGCCATTGTGGCAGGAAACCTGCCATTCGAGGCCGCTGTCAGAATTGCCAACATGAAAATCGAGAGCATGCTCTCCTACGAGCTGAAGACTGCCGTCAAGGAAGTCATCGGCACCTGTGTGAGCCTCGGAGTTACCATTGACGGGAAGAAACCCAAAGAGGTTCTCGCTCTCATTTCAGAAGGCAAGTACGACAGCCAACTCGTGAAATAAACAGGAGAAAACCATAGGAGATCGAAAGGTCGCGTAACTATGGAGGAATCTGATGGTTGATAGGGCCAAAATTTTAGAAGCCGTGAAAACGGCTGTTGAGAAGGCGCCAGAGCGAAAGTTCTCTGAGAGCATCGATATTACCGTCAATCTCAAGAATATCGATATGGCGCAGCCGAAGAATCGTATCGACGAGACGATTATGCTCCCCCACGGGACCGGCGAGAAGATCGGTATCTGTGTCATCGGGAAGGGCGACATCGTCACGCAGGCAAAGGAAGCCAAAGTTGATCTGATCATCGGCCCTGAAGAAGTTGAGCGGCTCGGTGGCGAACCCCGCGAAGCACGGAAAGTTGCCAGTACCTACCGGTACTTCCTTGCGGAGACGGCGGTCATGCCCGGTGTCGGCCGGTACTTAGGTCCCCGGCTGGGACCACGGGGCAGAATGCCCATGCCGATCCCGCCGCAGCAGGACATCCGCCCGATTGTCGAGCGCCTGCGCAACTCGGTGAAGATCCGGACCAAAGATAAGACGGTCTTCTCCACCAAGGTCGGTACAACGGCAATGAAGCCGGAGCAGGTTGCTGAGAACATCGAGACGATCGTAAAGAGGATCGAAGCTGTCCTTGAACAGGGTCCCTTAAACGTCCGGTCCGTATTTATCAAGACCACTATGGGTCCCGCAGTGAGGCTGGAATAATGGCGTTATATACCCACCACCTCCCCGCATGGAAACATGACGAGGTCGAAGACATCAAGAAGAACGCAAAACAGTACAAGCTCATCGGGCTTGTCGACATGTACGGTATTCCCGCCCAGCAGATGCAGCAGATCCGCAGGAACCTCCGCGGAAAGGCTGTCATCAAGATGACGCGGAACACTCTCATCACCCACGCGTTCAACGAGATCGGCGGGGAAGTCGGGAAGCTGACCAAGTACCTCTCCGGTCACTCGGCGATCATCTTCACCAACGACAACCCGTTCAAGCTCTTCAAGCAGCTCGAGAAGACCAAGACCAAGATGGCGGCAAAGCCCGGCGAGAAAGCGCCGGAGGACATCGTCATCGAGAAGGGTCCCACGAGCTTCAAGCCGGGCCCGATTGTCGGCGAGCTCCAGCAGGCCGGCATCCCCGCGGCAATTGAGAGCGGCAAGGTCAAGATCAAGGAGACCAAGACCGTTGTCAAGAAAGGCGGCGTCATCTCGGCAAAACTTGCAGCAGTACTTGCAAAACTCGATATCAAGCCCATGGACGTAGGACTTGCCCTGCAGGTCGCGTACCACGACGGCGGAATATTCGAGCCCTCGGTACTGGCAGTTGACGAGACGGTCATTCTCGGACAGATCGCACTTGCCAGCAGGCAGGCACTCGCCCTCTCGGTCGAGGCAGCAATCCCGACAAAGGACTCGATGGATGCACTCCTGACCAAGGCGGTCCGGGATGCACGCGGCGTTGCAATCGAAGCCGCAATCTACGAGAAAGATGTTGTCGATGCGATTATCGGTAAAGCGCAGAGAGAAAGCCAGGTCCTCAAGACCCTGGTAAAATAATATTTGAGATTAACACATAAGGTGAATTACGATGGAATATATCTACGCAGCACTTCTCCTCCACAAGGCAGGAAAGAAGATCGATGAGAACGGCGTCAAGGCAGTCCTGACCGCCGCAGGTGTAGCAGCAGACGAGTCACGCATCAAGGCACTCATTGCAGCGCTCGATGGCGTCAACATTGAGGAAGCGATCAAGGCAGCAGCAGCAGCCCCGGTCGCTGTTGCAGCAGCTCCCGCGAGCGCAGGCGCAGCAGCACCCGCCAAGGAAGAGGCAAAGGAAGAGGACAAGAAGGCAGAAGAAGAGAGCGGCATGGCAGGGCTCGGTGCCCTGTTCGGCTAAATCTCTTTTTTTCTTCTTATTCTGCAGGATATCTCTGTTCTTGAAGATTTCAGGTGAGCGAAGCGGCCGGAACCCGACTCTGTCGCGTCATCCCATCCCCAGCGCAACGGCCGGGAACAGTTTTGCCATATACAGCAGGTCCGGCTCTCCTGTCAGAACATGCAGGATTGCAACCAGTGAGAGCAGTCCCAGTTCCGCGTAGAACGGGTAACTGATCCCGGTGTAAGATCGCTCGCACCGGCTAATCTTCCGGGTAGTATAAAGTGCCTCGATGAGTGCAACAATCCAGATGCCCAGGAAAA
>JBFYKS010000260.1:0-3003 GCA_041305785.1 Methanoregula sp.
GGCCCGGGTCTTTGTCTTCTGGTCGAAGAACCCGGCCCCGTTCCTCCCTCACCTTGACACCCTCGACCGGCTGGGATTTGGGTATTACTTCCTCTTCACGCTCAATGATTACGAAGAAGAGGGCCTTGAACCGAACGTCCCTCCTCTCAATGAGCGGATTGACACCTTCAAACGCCTCTCGCAACGGATCGGAAGGGGGCGGGTGGTCTGGCGGTTTGACCCCCTGGTGCTGTCGGACCGGATAACGGTTGTTGATCTACTCCGGAAGGTTCAGATGATCGGGGACCGGATTGCGCCTTTCACGGAACGGCTGGTCTTCAGTTTCGTGGATATCGAAAAGTACCGGAAAGTGAGACGGAACCTGGTGGCAGGCGGCATTGACGGTGCGAGGGAGTTCTCGGACGAGGAAGTCGCGGAGTTCTGCACGGGTCTTACCAAACTCAATGAAAAATGGGGCCTCATCCTTTCCGCATGCGGCGAACAGCGCGACCTCTCACTGTATGGGATCGGGAGGGGGCAGTGCATCAGTTACGACCTGATGGTAAAGGACTTTCCCAGTGATTCTGACCTGATGAAATTCCTCCTGCCGGATGATCAGCAGGTTCTTTTTGAAAAGACCAAAGGAACGCGCCCGGAAAAATACTTAAAAGACCCGGGCCAGCGGAACACCTGCCGGTGCATCGTAGCAAAGGACATCGGCCAGTATTCCACCTGCATGCACCGGTGCGCATACTGCTACGCGAACGCTTCTTATGAAACGGTGCGCAGGAATTATGCCCGGTACCAGGAACTGAGGGACCGCGGGATCTTCCCCGATACCATCACCGGGTAAGGTGGCCGTGCGGTTCCTGCAACTCCCGCATGATCCTGATGGCACAGAACTTTCCGCACATGGTGCATTCCCCTTCCCCGTCAGCGAGTTCCCGTGCCCGGGCCGGGTCCATGGCGCCCTGTATCTGCCCCTCGCGATCAAGCCCGGCACGGAGCATCGCGATCTTCCGGTCCGGTGCATCCCGGCCGTACTTGACCGTATCCCCGATATGGGCGGCGATCCGGAACGCGATGAGCCCCTCCTTGACGGCTTCGGGGCTGGGGAGCCCGAGGTGCTCGGCCGGGGTTATGTAGCAGAGGTAGTCGGCGCCTGCTGCGCTTGCCGCACTTCCCCCGCAGGCACCGGCAATATGGTCATACCCCACCCCAATCTCCGTGGGGATGGGTCCTGCCACGAAGAGCGGAAACGGGGACTGCTTCTTGTAATACCGGATATATTTTGGGATCCGGTCGCTGCGGATATGCCCGCCGGCGCCTTCGATGATGACCTGGACCCCATACTCCAATGCCCGGTATGCGAGTGCAACATTCTGCCGGATCTCGGCGAGCTGGAACGGATCGCGGAGGTCGTGGATACACCCGCTCCGGGCCGTGTTCCCAAGCGAGAGGACGATATCGTGCTTCCGGCAGACCGAGAGGACTTCATCGAAGTGCTCGATGTACGGGTTCTCGCATCCGTTGAGGAGCATGAATGCACTGGTGATCGATCCCCCTTTTGAGACCATGCCAAGAACCCGCTTCTTCTTTTTGAAGGTCGAGAGCATCTTCCTGCTCGCGCAGTGCACGACAACCGAGCTCACCCCCTCATCAGCCTGCATCCTGAGGGTAGAGATGATGTCATCCGCAGTCATCTCCCCAAGGCCATGCTCCACCACGGCCTGGTACACGGGAACCGTGGTTACCGGGAGGGTTGTACAGGAGAAGATCTCCTTCCGTATTGCCGTGATATCCCCGCCCATCGAGAGATCGCTGATGGTGTCTGCCCCGAATTCCTCCGCGATCCGGGCCTTCCGGATCTCATCATCGACACTGACCTTCCCACTTGAAGTCCCGAGATTGACATTGATTTTGGTGGACAGTCCTTTGCCGATCCCAAGACAGCGCTTCTTCCGCTGCATGATGACGGCACTTCCCCCGGCAATCTGCCGGCAGAGGACTTCCGGATTCATTCCCTCCTCCTGTGCCACGCTCTTCATGGGAGCGGTTATCGTCCCGTTCTTTGCCCGATCAACCAGCGTATCCATCCCTGTCTCCCCCTGCTCCTCTTCCCAATAGTACCTTTGTACTGAGACCTTATGATTCTCACATGCACCATGAAGGAAAAACGGGACATGCCGGCCCCGCCGGTTCTCCTGAACCTGAATTGTTTTTTCCTTCAGGCGGGAGATCTTCCGCAACGCGGGATGATGGGGTAAATACGGCGATATAAACTGCCGGGAGGTTCAATCCCTTCTCGCTCTTCTGGATCGGCAGGCCCTGAAGTAAACCCGTGCACGCCAGCCCATCCCTTTTTCATCCACGCCGGCATATTTCTCCGGCAATGCCCTTCGATCCCGCCCAGGTATACCAGCCGGAAGCGGATACGTTCCTGCTGCTGTGGGCTGCGCAAGCGGAGGTGCGGGCCGGCGACCGGGTGCTGGAGGTTGGGACGGGTTCGGGAACCGTTGCTGCCGGGCTCGGCACGGCCCAGAGCATTCTTGCAACGGATATCAACCCGCATGCGGTCGCATCAGCGCGAAAAAAAGGCGTTTCGGTTGTCCGGGCCGATCTCTTCTCTGGGATCCGGGGCCCGTTTGACCTGATCCTCTTCAATCCCCCGTACCTCCCGACCCGGCCCGAAGAGCGGATCGATGACTGGCTCGAATATGCCCTTGACGGGGGAACCAGTGGAAGGGTGGTGATCGAACGCTTTCTTTCCGGTGCCGGACGCCTGCTGGCACCGGAAGGGAGGATCCTGTTGCTGATCTCTTCGCTCACGGGAATCGATCCGGTGATGGAACTCATCACCCGAAATGGCTTTGCGGCAGGAATTGTGCTTGCCGAGGTTGTTGAAGATGAGATGCTGTATATCCTCCGGATAACCCGTCCCGGTTAAACCAGAAAGGACTCTTTGCCTTGCATCACCTGTGCAGCTTCATCACAAACACGATGGTGTTGGTCAGCAGGATGATC
>JBFYKS010000261.1:0-2525 GCA_041305785.1 Methanoregula sp.
AGGAGCAGGTCCGGGACCGGTTCGGCCTGGGCTGTTCAATCGGGATTGCACCGGGAAAGACCGTTGCAAAGATCGCCTCCGACTACCACAAGCCCGGTGGGCTGACCGTGGTGAAACCCGGGACCGTCCGTGCCTTCCTCGCCCCCCTGCCGGTGAAGAAGATCCCGGGCATTGGCAAGAAATCCGAAGCTTTGCTCCTTGAACTGGGTATCCGGACCACAGGCGATCTTGCTGCAACCGATATCCAGGTGCTGCTGGTCCGGTTCGGGCGGGGGGCGGTATCTCTCCAAGCACTGGCGCAAGGGTTGGATACCGCCGAACTTGAGGCGTATGACGGGATCAAATCCCTGTCCCGGGAGACCACCTTTGCCACAGATACAGACGATACAACACTCCTCGCCTCCAGCCTCGATACCCTCGCAAAGGATGTCCACAAAAACCTCAGCGATGATCACCTCCTCTGCCGGACCGTCACGGTCAAGATCCGGTACCAGGGATTTGAGACCCGCACCCGGTCCCGCACCCTCCCCCACTCCACGGGGGATGCCGGGCCGGTACATACCAGCTCGCGTGCACTCCTGCGGGAGATGTATGACGGGAGGAAGGTCCGGCTCATCGGCATCCGGCTCTCTTCCATCGAGAGACCGGACCGGTGCCAGATGACTCTTGATATCTGATGGATATCATCAAGCAACACCCTGCGGGTGTCAGGGAACTCTCTGAAAGTTGATAACGCATGAAGCCGGATACTTGTCACCGTTTTGCTGCCAGAAGACACCACGATCTGCGGCTGAACGGAATGCTCCAGAGGTGACAAAAAGGATGCAGCGGCTCCGGTTCAAAAAAATTGATGCATTTGTATGTGGCCGGTCAAGCGGAAATCCTGCAGGGTGTATATACCTTGACAGCCCGGAGATGCTGTCCCCGGACCAGATGCAGCAGGTCGCCCGCGAGATGGCAGGGTGCGTCAGCGAGGTGGTATTCGTAAGCCGGGAGGATGACAGCATCACCCTCCGGTTCTTCTCCGCGGAATGTGAAGTGGCGTTCTGCGGTCATGGCACCATTGCTGCCATGCACGACCTGATAAAAAACGATCCCGATCTCCTGCGAAAGCCCATCGTAAGCATCCAGATAGGGGACCAGCAGATCCTGATCCGGAACGATATCGCCGAAGAGGACGCGGTCTTTGTCAGCGCCCCGCTGCCCTTAACTTTGACCCCCATACCCGATTTGGATGCTGTTGCAGCCGCCCTGAAACTCCCGCCCGGAGAGATCTCCGATCCTGCCAGAATTTCCGTGGTCAGTGCCGGCCTCGTGACGCTGATTGTCCCCCTGCGATCGCTTGCTACCCTGCTTGCCACCCGCCCTGATTCCCAGCACCTCAAAGAATTCTGTATCCTCCACGGGATCGAGATCGTCCTCATCCATACAGATGAAGTTGCAACCGACGGAGCCGCGTACCGCACCCGTGTCTTTGCCCCGGTCTTCGGGTACCTTGAAGACCCGGCTACGGGATCCGGTAACGCTGCGTTCGGGTATCATCTCCTTGCCAATGGATCCTGGGACGGGAAGACGATCCGGATTGAGCAGGGAAGGAGCCGCGAGAACCCCAATATCATCCGGCTCGCAAGCGACTCATCAGAACGGCAGCGGACCGTCTATTTTGGCGGGAACGGGATCGTCCGGATCGAGGGCGAATACCTCCTCCAGTGAAAAAACATCACCGCTCTTTTTTGGCATGAGCCGCGAGCCATGCTCCGATATCTTCAGGCTCGACCGTGAAGGTCAAAATTCCCTCAGCCAACCGGGCTAACTCCGGGGCATGTTCCCGGGGGATGCAATATCCCTCTCCGGTAAGGATCCGGGTGGCCAACTCCACAGCGGCCTTCTCGTTTCCCTCCCGGAATGCCGGATACGCAACGAGTGAAAACAGGGCAAGGGCCGTCCGTGAGATGGGATCTGCGATGAGGTTTGCCCGGAAGACCAGCTGGTGAAGGTTTGGCTCGGAGATGATCCGGTTGTCCCCCCCGTCACGGGCGATGATGGCAGCATGGAGTGCAACGATCTGTTCCACCGTGAGGTCCTGCATATGGATCATCGTTGGCGCCATGATAATGCAAAGATTGCGGTTTTTTTTAAAGTTGGCCCTGCACCTCCGCACAGCCTGGCACGGGGGATTTTCCCCGGTAATTTCAATAACTACTTTGATATTCCGGGCAGGAACACCCTGTACCAACCCTTTATTGGAGACGACCCATACCCCCGATGAACCTTGACCTCTTTGACAAGATGAACGACGAAGAGAAGCACCGGTATCTCGAGTTCCTGCTCTGGCACTACCGCGTGGTGGACGCGTTCTGGTTCATCAACATCACCGGACTGTACGGCCAGCCGGTGGCAGAGGAGATCAACGAGCAGGTCTGGGGGAAAGTCGCCGGTATGGCGGCAAAGGATATTGTTAAGCGGTTTGCCATCACGGAAACGGGACTGGCCGGTTTTGTGCGTGCCCTGCGCCATTTCCCGTG
>JBFYKS010000262.1:0-3120 GCA_041305785.1 Methanoregula sp.
GATCGCTTCTGCTGCAATCTCCTCACGAGTAAAAATAGTGGACAATGCGGGATCCCGGGTCCGCTGCATTGCAAGCTCAATGTTGCCATACAGGGAGGTGAGCTGGTTGTTGATGTCATGCCTTGTTACCGTTGAGAGGAGGTGGAGTTTGCGGTTGGCCTGGATGAGCGCCTGCATCGTCCGGGTGCGTTCTGAGATATCCCGCACTGCACAGACCATCATCGATTCGCCACCGAGAAGGAACGTATTCATGGTGACCTCCACGGGAAAGACCGTCCCGTCCTTCTTCCGGTGATAGCGGATCGGGACGCGTACCTGGTCCTGTTCGAGCGTGCTCCGGGTCTCCTCGGGTTCATCGGAGAGATGGGTGATATCCATCGACCGCAGCTCTTCGGGAGCATACCCGTACAGGGCTGAGGCAGAGGCGTTGCTGTCCCGGATCATCCCGCTCTCCTTAGTAATGACGATGATGGCATCCAGTTCCGCATCAAAGAGTGCCCGGTACTTTGCCTCGTTCTCCCAGAGTGCCTGCTCGGCATTCCTCCGGTCAAGGATGATGCGGGCGGTCAAAAAGAGCCCGAGGATGACGATGAGGTAGGCGAGGATCCGGATCATGATGAGGGCCGGTTCCAGGATATCCTTGAACCCGAGAAGCGTGGCAACGTGGGTGATCCCAAAAAGACCAAATGCCCCACCGACATAGAGCGAAGCAAGGTCATCGGTCTTCTGGTAACTCCAGATGCTCAGGATAATGATGACGATGCATAAGAGCAGGTTGGCAATGACCAGAGGATCGAAGACGAGAACCATGGTTGCGTGATAGATGATTCCCGCCCGGCTTTATTAATATATGTGTTTTTATTTGAGGATATGATAAAACGTGAGACCGGATCGGTTCAGGGAGAGCTGCCTGGTATGAGCGAATCCAGGGCCTTTTTTGCAGCCGATTTCTTTGCCTCGGAAAGGGAGGGGCCGGTCCCTTCAAACGTCTTCCCCCCGGATACCGTAACGGTAACCCTGAACCAGGGTTTGTGATCCAGGCCGCTCTTTTCGAGGAGGGTATATTCCGGCAGGGGTTTTGCCGCCTTCTGGTAATACTCCTACAGGATTCCGATCGCGTTATGGCGGGGGTTGTAGTTTGCAAGGGGCCCGGCAAGGACTTCATTGACAAAATAGGCGACATCATCCAGCCCAACCTCGCAGTACAGGGCACCGATGAATGCCTCGAACGCTCCCCCGGTGATCCGCTCACCATAGCAGCTCTGTTCCCCGATTGAGCAGGGGATGAGGAGGGTTACGGCATCATGGTCGCGGGCAAGGGCATCAAGCGATTTGTTGGATACGACCGTGCCCAGGATCTCCGTCATCTCGCCTTCATCGAGAGCCACCGGCCGCTGAGTGAAGAGGGTCTGCGCAACGATGAGGTTCAGGACGCGATCGCCGAGAAACTCGTAGCGCTGCCAGTCCTCTTTGGAAACGTCCCAGCGGGTTGCCTGCGGGTCGCCATAGGCCGCATTGAACCGCGAGACAAAAACGGGGATGATGGAGCCGATGTCAGGATCCTGGGATCGCAGGAGTTCGATAAGAGATTGCCCCGGCCCTTGCATCATATCATGGCATTCTGCCACGCAGATTCATAATCCTATCGCTTCCGAACTACCCCGACCCGTCCCTTCTCATCGGACAGGACAAACCCGAGCTCCCCGAGGCAGGCACGGCTCCTGCCGGTTCCGTGGATGAGAAGTTCGACCAGGTCTTCGGGCTCGTCGATATCGGTATGGAGCCGGAAGGAGTCGATGACTTCCACCGATAGCCCGGCCTCTTTTGCGATCTGGAGGTGCTTTTGGAAACTGGCACCATAGTAGTTCACCCGGAACTTCCAGGGTTCCTTTACGTAGATGACGTTCGTCCCTCCGCCCCGGCCGGGGACGATGGCCATGTCCTTATCGGTTGCGAGCACCCGTTTGAGCGAGGCTGCATCGGCAAGCGGGAGATCGGCCATGATGATTAAAAGATCCCGCTTGGTGTCCGGGAGGATCTCGTTGAGGGTCTGGTTGAGATCGGCATCCGCGACCGTGATCTGGACCACCTCGCTGTCGAAGAGTTCCGTAGCCACAACCACCGGCATACAGCACGTCTCCCGCATCAACTGGAGCACGTCATCGAGCATCGCTGATGCGAGTTTCTCCCGTTCTCCTTGGTCAAGGACCGCGGAGAGACGGGTCTTGGGGTTCTTTGGCTTGTACGGGATCAGGGCATGCGGACACATGGTATAGCGAGCTATGACGGGTGATGAAAAAAAGGTGCTGATATGCGCCCGTGAGCAGATGGCACGGTTTATGAGTTCCCGTGCCGAGGTACATGGGATGGAAGATCTTGCGTTTACCTTAAAAAAGATGCCCGGGTTCATGGTCGTGGGCGTCTCCCGCAGAACCTGCAATGCTGACGGCCGGAGCATCGATGACATCCCGGCAGTCTGGCAGGATTTCCTTGCAAAAAACACCGCAGAGCAGATCAAGAACCGGGCAGTTCCCCCGAAGATGTATGCAGTCTACTCCGATTACGAGAGTGACTGGACAAAAGAGTATACCTTTCTGATCGGGTGCGGGGTCACCCGTGCCCCGGATGTGCCGGAAGGCATGGAGGTGCGAAAGATTCCCGAACAGACCTATGCCCATTTTGTGGCAAAGGGGGAGATGCCCCAGGCGCTCCTCAGCGTCTGGAGCGCCATCTGGATCTCCGATCTTCCCCGCGCCTATACGTATGATTTCGAGGTGTACGACCAGCGGTTCACCCGCCCCGATAACAAGGAGATCGATGTGTACGTGGCAGTCCATGCAGACAGGATGGATGATGCCAAAGAGAAGACCGTGTAATCCTTTTTTTTAGAATAGTCACCTTTCAGCAACGGGTTTCTTTTACCCGTAATACCCTCCCGGCACCACACCATAGTACTCGATCCGTTTCCCGCCGGGGAAAGGAAGTTTCTTATTTGCCCGCCGGCTCGCTGCCATCCTGCCGGAGATGCCCCGGGGGGATGCGGATCTCAAAGCGGGCGCCCCTGCCGGGCGTTCCGCATTCGGTAATGGTCATCCCGGTAACGGCAAGGATATCACGGGA
>JBFYKS010000263.1:0-5395 GCA_041305785.1 Methanoregula sp.
CCCGGGATAGCCGGTCTCGCCGGGTGGTCCCAGGAAGATCTGGTCCATTCCCTGACCGGAGTCGGATCCCTCCTTTCCCGTGGGGACATATCCACCATCTGTCCCGGCCCTGGCCGGGTGATTGCGGCACCGGATGCACTACGGATGGTTGCTGCTGTAAAAAAGGATGCCCTTGCACTGGATGACATTGCTGAGCTCAACAGCGAGAGGGCGGCATGGGCGGCAGAATTTGCAGAGGACAGCATGGAGCAGGTCAATGAGCTCTTTACGGTTATGGCGGGGCGCTTGTTCTATGTCTCTTACGTCATGGACGAACTGGGCGAGTCCGATCTCGCCGAACAGACCACTTCGCTGATGCGGGAAGATATGATTGACGGACTCCTCTGCGCATTCCGGGATTTTGCCGGGGAGCACCACGAGCGTGGCGATACGGTGTCCATGCACCTTGCACTCAAGGCCGGCCAGGTGATAGCAAAACTCCAGCAGTCATTTGCACAGGATGAACTTGCCCGTATCATCGACCCGAACCTTGCCGGGCGGGCGAGCCGGCTGCTCTCGGATTACACCACAACGCTCCGGGGGTTCACGCCCCCGTGTGAGATCACGGTCTGTGAGATCCGGTCCCTTACCGAAGCGCTGGTGACCGGACTTACGGTCCCGGCCTGTTCGGACGAGGATCTCTTATCAAGCGGGGATGACGATGAGGCATTTACCCAGATCCTGCTTTCCCGTATCGGTACCCGTCCGGTCCTTGAAGAGGTGGAGGTCGTGTTTCGTGCGGATCGCCCACAGTTTAACGCCCTGGTTGACCGCGATCGTCTCATTGACCTCCTGACCTATATTATCGAGGATCTCGTGGGGACCATGACCGGTCGGATCATCATCGAACTAGAGAACCGGGAAGAGAACATCACCCTCACCCTCAGCGGTGATATCCCGGAAGGGGGCGTATCGTACGAGCCCCGGACCGCACGGTTCCTCAAGGGGCTTGCACAACGTGCCGGGGGCAGTCTTGTGATGCGGGGCGATGACCGGATGCAGAAATTTGAGATAACGGTTGCCGCAATCCTATGACCCCCTCATCCCGCAGCCGGAAAAAACGGTCATTGCCGCTGGTGGAATTCCACAATATTAGCGTTTATATCGGGGCAAAGAAGGCCTTATCTTCGCTCTCGGTAACCATCAGCGAAGGGGAGCATGTTGCCATCCTCGGGCCCAACGGTGCCGGGAAGTCCTCGTTTATCAAAACGGTCCTGCGCGAACTCTACCCGGACCCGGATACCAAAGGTCTCATCTTCCGGATCCGGGGTAAAGAGGTGTGGGATGTTTTTGCTCTCCGCTCAACGCTTGGGGTCGTCTCAAACGATCTCCAGTACGCCTTCACCCGCGAGATCACCGGTCGTGAAGTCATCCTCTCGGGTTTCTTCTCAAGCATCGGCTTATTCAACCAGGAGATAACGCCCGCTATGTACCGGAAGGCGGATGAGATCCTCTCCTTTCTCGAAATTGAACATCTCGCAGACCGGCCCATGACGGAACTCTCAAGCGGGGAGTCCCGGCGCCTGCTCATCGGCAGGGCGCTGGTTCACGACCCAAAAACGCTCATTCTTGACGAACCGACCAACAGCCTCGACCTGCATGCCCTCCACGCGTTCCGGCAGCTGCTCCGGAAGGTTGCACAGTCCGGTACCGGCATCATCCTTGTCACCCACAATATCCATGATATCATTCCGGAGATCTCCCGGGTGATCCTGATGGACAAGGGCCGGTTCATCCGCGACGGGAAGAAGGAAGAGGTCCTGACCGCAGGTGAGATTGGGCGGCTCTTTGACATCCCGGTTACGGTTCATGAAGAGGGAGGCTGGTACTACCTGACCGGGTACTGAACTTCTGTTTCCTGATTTCCCGGCACTATCCCGTCCCGGTCAGCGGGTCATCTCCGGATGGTGCCGGCTCTGCTTTCCGGAAACCCCCCCGCGGAACCGTTATCTCGAACCGGGCACCGCTGCCATGCTTACCGGTCTCGTGGATGGCAATATTGGTGATGCCCAAAATCTCCCGGACCAAAAAGAGACCATAACCGGTATTTTTCCCAAATCCTTTGTTGAAGATCTTCTGCTTCTCGTCCAGCGGGATCCCGATCCCGTCATCCTCGATGAAGATAACCAGTTCATTTCCAGCCGGCTCGCACCTCACGATCATGGACGTTACGTGTTCCCCGTGACGGAGGGCATTGTCAAAGAGGTTGAAAAAGACCTTCTCGATCATGGGATCGGCAAAGATTTCAAATTCCGGACACAGGGACGTGAACGTCACTCCTGACGGTTTTACCTTGTCGATGAGGAAATCGAGAGGGAACCAGTCCGGTGACTGCTTCCCGAGATCCTGGTACGCCCGGGTAAACTCGATCTGCCGCTGGATCGTGTCGCAGGCTTTCGCAATCTTCTGTAAGAAATCCCGGATCGCATCATCCGGCTCTTTCATCAGGGCGAGCTGGATGTACCCGTTCAGGATGGTGAGCTGGTTTGCCACATCATGGCGGGTGATGCTGCTGAGGAGGCTGAGTTTCTCGTTCGAGCGCCTGAGTGCAGTCTCCGTCTGTTTGAGTCGCGTGATATCGCGCGAGATCCCAAGGACTGCCGAGATGGTTCCTTCAGTATCCCGCAGGGGGACCAGGTGGGTATCCTGCCAGATATCATGCCCGGGAAACGGGACCATGCTCTCGACCCGGAGTGGTATGCCGGTGGTAAAGACCCGCTGGAGGTTCTGGTACTGGCGGGATGCTGCCGGATCGCAAAAGAGAGTTTTCCGGGGCCGGCCGATGACTTCGACAGGAGTCTTTCCCAGCATCTTCAGGCCGTAACTGTTCACGTACACCACGGCGTCGTTCCTGTCGATGATGTAAATGAGGTCCTGTGCTGCCTCGGCAAGGGACTGGTACCGGTCGTCACTCTCCTTTCGGGCATTGATTGCGGCCTTCCAGGGGGAGATGTCGATGATGATTCCCCGGAATCCGGTAAGTTCCTCACCCTGCAGGATCGGAGTGGCATAGATGAGAACGGGAAATGTACTGCCATCCTTCCGGACTGCGGTATATTCCGGGCTCTCGTAAGGTTCCCCGTTTTGGATCTTCTGCACATTCTCCATCACCAGCGGGTGCTGGGACGGGATGACGTAATCAAGGGCATGGATGCCCGTTTCAAAATCTTCCTGTGTCAGGCCGAGTGCGGCGAATGCAAACCGGTTCGCAAAGGTTACCTTCAGGTTCTTATCCATCTCAAAGACGATCTGGGGCAGAAGTTCGGCAAGCTCCCGGTATTTCTGCTCGCTTTTCTTTAAGGTCTCCGCACGCTGGTATTCACAGGTAATATCGTGGATTGTCCCGATGGCCGCCGGCCTGCCCTGGTATGTGGCAAGTCCCACCTTCATCCTGACGCGGATACGGGTCTTCTTGTCCGCATGGAGCACGGAGAACTCATAGGACTCCGTTACTGCGTCTCCCCCCATCCGCTCCCGGTTTCGCATAATCACCTCGTTTCGGTCTTCCGGTGCAACAAGTTCTGCAATCGGCCTGCCGGTAATCTCTTCTTCGGTATACCCACTCATCAGGGAGAGTGCCTGGTTGGCAAAGACCAGTTTTTCGTCCTGCACAATAAAGACCGGGTCCTGGCTGTGTTCCACAAGAGCGCGATACTTCTCCCCCTCCTCCTTAAGTGCCATCTCGGCCGCTTTCCGCTCGCTGATGTCAAGAATTACCCCGCTGAAGACCAGTTCGCTGCCATGGCGCGTGGGGCTCGACAGACCCTGGAACCAGATCGTCCTCCCATCGGCGCGGATGAACCTTCCCTCAAACTGCCAACCCGCCGCCCGCGCTACCGCGTCCAGGACAGACTCCATGAACGCTGCCTGGTCATCGGGGTGAACCTGCCGGGTGAACCGGTCGAAAAAATCCTCGTGGATTGAGGTGTCAGCTCCCAGAATATCCATTGCCCGTTCGCTGACATAGGTGATGCCAAACAGGTTCCCGGGCCTTGCAGTGAACTGGAATACCACCCCCGGGAATGTTGAGGTGATCTCCCGGAGCTGCTCTTCTTTTGCCCGGATGTCCGTCTCGGCCCTGACCAGTTCTTCATACTGTCCCCTGAGTTCCTCATCAGAAGCAGTCATCTGTTCATGGGCTGCCCGGATCTCATCCTCGGTCTGTTTGACGACCGTGATATCCCGTATCGCCTCAATGGCACCGATGATCTCATCTTTCTGGTTGTAGAGCGGGCTTGCTTTCCCCATCAGGACCTTTCTTTCCCCCTTCGGCCGGGGGAGGTCGGTCTCGGCAATCAGGACATCTTTCTCACGGGTGATCCCCGAATAGTTCTGCCGGATCGTTTCTTCGGACTCAAAGATGAGATCGATGAGCATGGGACGCCGGGATCCATAGAACGGGATCGCGTACTCATACTCCCCTTTCCCGACAATATCCTTAGCCAAAATCCCGGTCATCTCCTCGATGGCGCGGTTCCATGCGATCACGGTCCCCGCACGGTCGATGGCAAACGTTGCATCGGGAAGGAAGTTGATGATGTCGTTGAGCATCTTCTCCGATTCCTTAAGGGAACGCTCTGCCTGCCGCCGTTTTACGGCCTGCCGGATCTTTGAGGCGAGTTCGGCAAACTGGGCTTTGACATCGCCGCCTTTCTGGAGGTAAAAATCGGCCCCGTTGTTGAGCGCCTCAATCACGATCTCCTCCCGGCCCCGGCCGGTGAAGAGGATGAAAGGGATATCGCTTTTTTTCCTGCGGACCTGTTTTAGGAGACTGATGCCGTCCATCTCCGGCATCTGGTAATCGCAGACAATAACATCGTACGGGTGCTTTTCCAGCCGTAACAGTACATCGAGCGGCGACTGTATCGTGTCCACCCTGAAGTCACCGGCCTGTTCGAGAAAAATCCTGCAGAGTTCGAGGAGGTCCGGCTCGTCATCGACATACAGGACAGAGATCATTATCAATGACTCACCTGCATCAGGTATATCTTTTATTGTGGGGGGGAACGGGCAGGATGTGCGGGGGTTGTGGGAAAAACGCTCAAACTTCCCCTGATTACAATCCCTGGGGGACTGCAGCAAGGGAGCGGATCATCCTCTGGGTCTCAGCGGGAGTGCCGGTCGTGTTGACGAGATACACGGTGGTCCGGTTCAGGAGCTCTGTCAGGTACCGGGTGCGGATGGCCTTCTTGTAGGGATTATTGACCAGAAGGTGCGGGTTGAAATAATGATTCTCCTCAAACATCTTCAGTGCCACTTCCGGGTTGAGGGTCTGTACGGTATTCCGGTCCTTTTCATCCCGCTTGAGGACGATGATGATCCGCAGGGTGGTGAGCGGCAGGATCCGGCCCTTCCC
>JBFYKS010000264.1:0-12266 GCA_041305785.1 Methanoregula sp.
CCAACCCACGCAAGCGTCCAGGAATTTTCCCCGGGGATCCAACCGGTGCGAAGCATCACCTGCACAGAACAGTCTGCGTGATAACATCGGAATAGACTTCGGTGCCGGATGCTGCAATTACATGGATGACACCGGAGAACCGGTTGCCCCCCGGGGCTATCTCTTCAAGCATATTGGGCTCGCCAATAATTCGAGCGGCATTGAATACGACATCCTTCTCCCCACCAAAGATCGCCACGTAGAAGATCCCGGACTCAACAATGTCCTGAAAGAAGTGGCTCCCATAGGATAATTCCGGCATGAACCCGGCTTCCTTCGATGCCATCTCGCCAATAATCGCCATATGGCTGATCTCCGCGAACCGTACCGGCACCCCCAGCATCGGTGTTGTGGTCCCCCACCTACCGGGCCCGAGCAGCATGACATTCTTTCCCCGGAGTGCAGTATTCAAAATCCCGATGTACCGGGCAACCGCATACTTGTCCTGTTCCGTGAGGTTCAGGTACTCCTGCGGGCTGATATAGACGATATAATCAAGAGGTATCCGAACGTTTCCACCCATGAAGTTACCTTTCATCGAGAAGATGCAGTCGTTTGCGTCCGCAAGGTGCGGGAGCTCAACGGACCTGCCCAGCCCCCGCGTCTGCAGCGGGCGGCACTGCAACAGGTTTACCCGGAAGTCGCCATCATTACGGAAATTCGCCGTGAACTCGATGTCGACCGGATAATCATACACCTTCGAGATCAGGGAGAGCATCCCCCTCATGAGCGCGGGGAATCCGGTATTTCCCAGCAGTTGTTTGAAATCGAGGATGTACGATGCGCTGACATCCGTGCGCCCCATCTCGCGCAGCCGCTCCGCAGTCTGGAGATCGATGCTCATGAAAAGACCCCGATCTGTTTTGAGATCGTACGAAACGAACTCTTCGAGCCTGCGGTTGCACCAGAGGTTCTCCTTGAGCGAGAGGACATCGACCATCCTTTGGGAGTACTTCTTCTCATCCCCGTAACTCATGGGCGGGAGCCGCAGCGGATCGTCCAGGCAGACAATCCGCGCATAATCTCCGACCGTCCGGTCCACGGCCCGCGTGCCGAGCCCGAAGACCAGCCTGAGCATGCCGGCTTCCATATCCACGCTCTTGTCCCAGATGTAGAGGTTTGAGGAGTTGCCAACCCCGGCAACGTGCGGGAAGTAATCATCACCGTACTGGTCCCCGGACACGCGCTGGACGAGGATAGCCATCTGCTCGTCCTGGTCAACAAGGCCCCGGATCATCCGGTAGTCGAGCGCGTCCGCGCCCATGGTACTTGCGTAAACGGTCCGGACAGCATTCTCGAATGCCTCGTATCGCTCCTCGGGACTTCCCTGGTTTGCGCAGAAGACACTCTCGTACTTCCCGGAGAAGGAGTTTCCGAAGTCATCCTCAAGGAGGGAACTGGAACGCACGATGATGGGCGACTGCCCGAAGTACTCCAGCATCTGCATGAACTGCTCGCGGATATTATTCGGGAAATCGCCATGCAGGAGTTTCTCCCGTAGTTCGGGTGCGAAGGTATAGTATCCTTCGCGGGTCTTCTGTTTCGTCCGGAGACGCCACCACCCGTTCTGCACAATGTAGGTGTAGAAGATATCGGATCCGAGATAGAACGAGTCGTGAGGTTCAAGGAGGGGCGAAAAGTGCTCGCCCCCGTCCCGCTCCAGGATCTTTCGCGCAAGCAGCATGCCGACACTCTTCCCGCCGATGTAACCGGTGCCGACCTCCCGGGAAGCTATCACAAGAATATCAGCAAGGGTGAAGTACCGTGCGCAGAGATCGAACATCCGGGATGGCCGGCCAATCAGGATGTTCATCAGCGATCTCTTGACCGGCTCCTGCTCCTCAGCCGGAAGTGCCAGGGCATCATGGGCGCGGTCGAACGCGACTATCCAGTAATCGGGCCTCTCACCCTTCCGCTCAACACTGGAGAACAACTCAGCAACCTCGGAGCTGGCCGTGATGCAGACCGCCTCGTCTCCGCGGATCAGGTGCGGGAAGAACATCGTGGGCGAGTATCGCTGCCAGACTTTGAGCGGGTGAATATAGATCCGGTCATTGACCAGATAGAGGTCAAGGAGGAGCTGGGTTGTCTCCCGGATATTTGCAATGGTCCCGTAAGTATGGGCATTGCGCAGGATAGCGAAGTAGGCGATCGTGTCGAGTTCATACAGGAAGGGGCAACTGACCATGAAGAAGTTGCCGATCATCAGATCTGAGTACCAGTACTGGAGCAGATCCGTTAAGCTGTCGAAGACATAGAAGGCCTTCTTTCCCTCACGCTCCACAAGATTGTGCACTTCGGTTGCAAAGTGCTCAAATCCCTGGGTCGGGTCGACGTGATAGACATGGATCCCAGATCTTTGCTCAAGAAGAGCATCATGGCTTCCAAAGCGCACATATACCAGGTTCCTGCCATCAAGGAGAGCTTGTGCAGCATAGGGCTCAACAACCTTCCGATAATCCGAGATCGAGTCCACCTGCCAGACAACATTGTCACCGAGCCGGAGACAATCGATCACCCGGTCGAAACCCGAAATTCCGGTACTTACCCGATCATGCATTTTGATACTTCCTGTTTCCAGACAGAATTATCACCGTTATCGCTGGCAAAACCAACAGGTTACCAGTCTGACCTCCGGACGGGCATCGGGATGAGAATTATTAAAAAAAACGGATTGTGAGATAAGGCAGCAAGCCGCCATCCCGGATCCCCTGCCAGAGAGAATTTCTTGCAACCTGCGATAGTCCGTATTTTTACCAATTTTTTTTAGTAATTTGCCAGGTAGCGATCAAGTTCCCATGGGTGGACTGCAAGCCGGAACGAATCGGTTTCCATCTCAGCAATGCGGGAGAGGTTCGTGACAACGTGCTCACCCAGCGTCTTGCAAAGGATATCATCCTTGAGCAGCGCCGCATTTGACTCCATGAGATTTCCCGGCAACATATCGATCCGGAGTTTCTTCCTTGCCTTCGCATCCATATGATAGATGTTTGAATTCGTCTGCTCAGGCGGCATAATCTTATTCTTGATGCCGTCAAGCCCTGCTGCAAGCATACAGGCAAAGGTCAGGTAAGGATTGCACATCGGGTCGGGGCTGCGGAACTCAGCACGGGTGCTGTTGCCCCGGGCAGCCGGGACACGGACAAGAGCCGAGCGGTTTGCAGCACTCCAGGAGATATAACAGGGTGCTTCATAACCAGGTACCAGGCGCTTGTATGAGTTGATGGTCGGGTTTGCAACACGGGTGATAGCTTTTGCGTGTTTCAGGATACCACCGATATAGTATATCGCGGTATCGGAAAGCTGTAGTTCCGCATTTGCATCGTAGAACGCATTCTTGCCGTTCTTTGAAAGCGACCCATGGGTGTGCATACCGCTGCCGTTGATACCCCCAATCGGTTTTGCCATAAAGGAAGCATGAAGCCCGTACTCCAGTGCAATTGACTTGGTTGCAAACTTGAAGGTGATAACCCGGTCTGCAGTTATGAGAGCATCGCCATACTTGAAATCGATCTCGTGCTGGCTGTCTGCAACTTCATGGTGCGAGGCTTCGATCTCGAATCCCATGTCGCTCAGGGCAAGGACAACATCACGGCGGACATCTTCTGCCGCATCGGTTGGCGCAAGATCAAAATATGCCCCACGGTCCTCGAACTCGGTTGTAGGCATCCCATCGATCATCCTGAAGAGGAAAAATTCGAGTTCCGGACCCGTGTTGAACGTGTAGCCCATCTTCGCTGCTTCGGCAATGGTCTTGCGCAGCACGTAGCGGGGGTCACCTTCAAACGGCTTGTTGCCATAGGACTGGATGTCGCAGATGAACCGCGCAACCTTTCCTTCCTCAGGCCTCCATGGGAGGATTGAGTAGGTAGCCGGGTCCGGTTTGAGCAGCATATCGGATTCTTCGATCCGGGCAAAGCCCTCAATGGAAGACCCATCGAACCAGATACCCTCAGTCAATGCTTTCTCTGCCTGGACAACCGGGATTGACACGTTTTTGGGAAGTCCCTGGATGTCCGTGAACTGCAGACGGATGAATTTGACTTTGTCCGCCTCAATCTTTTTCAGTAATTTCGATACGTCCGCTGACATATTGGAAGACATGTTCCACCCACCAGTATAAATACCTATTGAACCAATGATGGTATGCAATTGAACAAACGTTCATAGGATCGTGAATCGATGCTCAACAGTACTGGATCAATTTCCATTGTGATAATATGTGTGGTATTATTGGTGTAATTGACCGGCGCCGCCAGCTCATGGACGGCACCAAAATAAAAGAGGCGCTCGCTTCCATGAACGAGCGGGGCAGCGGGGAGGGCGCGGGATACGTGGCATACGGGATTTACCCGGAGTACAAGGAATACTACGCGCTCCACGTCTTCTTTGACCACATCCGGGAACACAAAGTGCCGCTTGAAGACCTGCTTGAAAAATGGGGAACCATTGTCCATGACGAGCAGATCAAGACCTGCGAGCAACCGAATCTCCGCAAGGTCCATACGCCATGGCGGTACTTCTTCAGGCCCGACCCCACCCTGATGCCCAAGAGCACCACACCCGAAGAGGATATCATTACCCACCTGGTCATGAAGGTGAACAGCGAGCGCAACGGTGCACTCATCTTCTCTTCCGGGAAAAATCTGGGGGTCTTCAAGGCTGCCGGCTGGCCGGAGGATGTTGCAAATTTCTACCGCATCCAGGACTATAAAGGATACCTCTGGCTTGCCCACAACCGGTACCCCACGAACACGGCCGGGTGGTGGGGCGGGGCGCACCCGTTCAACCTCCTTGACTGGAGTGTTGTCCATAACGGGGAGATCACCTCGTATGGGACCAACCGCCGCTACATCGAGAGTTTCGGATATAAGTGCACGATGTACACGGATACCGAAGTGGTCGCCTACCTGGTCGACCTTCTCGTCCGCAAGCACGGCCTCTCAGAAAAGATGGCGGTCCGAGCCTTTGCACCGCCTTTCTGGGAGGATATCGACCGGATGCCGGCAAAGGAGCAGGAACTCAACCGGGCGATCCGGCTCACGTATGGATCGGCGATGATGAACGGGCCGTTTGCCATCTGTATTGCGAACGAGAATACGCTGGTCGGGTTCACCGACCGCATCAAGCTCCGTCCGCTGGTTGTCGGAGAGAGCGGCGACCGGCTTTTCATATCGAGCGAGGAAGCAGCCATCCGGCGCATCGACAAGGATGTCGGGAACATCTTCATGCCAAAAGCCGGCGAGCCGGTCATCGGGAGGTTGTACGCATGAGCATCGGCAGTACGCCGCTGAAATTCCGGGTCACCATCGATCCGGAACGGTGCATGAACTGCGGGCGGTGTGTGGAGAACTGCTCGTACGGTGTGTTCCGCAAGGAAGGCGACAGCATCCGTATCAATTCACGTAACTGCGCAGCCTGCCACCGCTGCATCGCCTTTTGCCCGCGCGATGCAATCGAGATCGAGGAACAGCCGGGAGATTACCGGAGCCACCCGGTCTGGACACGCGAGGTCCGCGAAGCGATCTTCAACCAGGCACGGACCGGACGAATCATCCTGTCCGGGATGGGAAATGCCAAACCCTATCCGATCATCTTCGATCAGCTGGTGCTGGACGCCTGCCAGGTCACCAACCCGAGCATCGACCCGCTGCGCGAGCCCATGGAACTGCGCACCTACCTTGGCAAGAAGCCCGCCTCGCTCAGCCTCCGCCCGTTACCGGACGGTGAGGTCGAACTCAGGACAAAACTGACCCCCAACCTCCAGATCGAGACACCAATCATGATAGGCCACATGAGTTATGGTGCTATCAGCCTCAATGCGCAGACCGCTCTTGCAAAAGCCGTGAGCCGCATCGGAACCTTCATGGGCACCGGGGAGGGAGGTCTCCATGAGTCGCTCTACCCGTACCAGGACCACATGATCGTGCAGGTCGCGTCCGGACGATTCGGCGTTGACATCAATTACCTTGAACGCGGCGCTGCAATCGAGATCAAGATAGGCCAGGGCGCAAAGCCGGGGATCGGGGGTCACCTTCCGGGCGATAAGGTCTGCACCGACATCTCCTGCACCCGCATGATCCCGGAAGGGAGCGATGCCATCAGCCCCGCGCCGCACCACGACATCTACAGCATCGAGGACTTAAAGCAGCTCGTCCGCAGTCTCAAGGAGGCAACCGAATGGAAGAAGCCGGTCTTTGTCAAGATTGCCGCGGTCCACAACTCCGCAGCGATTGCGGCAGGCATCGCCCGTTCCGGGGCGGATGCGGTGGTTGTTGACGGGTTCCGCGGGGGAAGCGGTGCAACGCCCCGGGTCTTCCGCGACCATGTGGGCATCCCGGTCGAAGCAGCCGTTGCGAGCGTTGACGCAAAACTCCGCGACCAGGGGATCAGAAACGAGGTCTCCATCATTGCAAGCGGCGGCATCCGGGAGAGTGCCGATGTGGCAAAGATCATCTGTCTTGGTGCCGATGCCGTGTATATCGGGACTTCGGCGCTCGTCGCCATGGGGTGCCGGGTCTGCGGCACCTGCTACAAGGGCACCTGCGCGTGGGGCATTGCAACGCAGAAACCGGAACTGGTGCAGCGCCTTGACCCGGAGACCAATGCCGTGCAGGTTGAGAACCTCATCCATGGCTGGACACTTGAACTGGCTGAACTCATGGGCGCGGCCGGCATCAACAGCATCGAGAGCCTTCGGGGCAACCGCGACCGGCTCCGGGGCTACATGCTGGACGAGGGACTCCTGGATGTCCTTGATGTGAAGACGGTGGGTGCATAACATGGGTGCAGTTCATATCAATGCAAAAGACATCCATTACACCCAGCTCAACGAGCAGATACGCACCATTGTGGCCCGGGGGGGAAAGGAGATCATCCTCGATAACATCCTCGGCCAGCGCTTCATCGGAGACGGGCTGCGGGGCGACGATGTCACCATCACCATCAACGGTGTCCCCGGCGGCGACCTTGCCATGTTCATGAGCGGGCCGACCATCATCGTCCACGGCAATGCCGACCATGCACCGGGTAATACCATGGACAAGGGGGCGGTCATCATCCACGGAAGCGCCGGCGATGCTGTCGCCCACAGCATGAGAGGCGGCCGCGTGTATGTGCGGGACAATATCGGGTACCGTGGCGGGATCCACATGAAGCAATACAAAGGAAAACGGCCAATCCTTGTTGTCGGGGGATCGGCCCAGGCATTCCTTGGGGAGTACATGGCAGGAGGACTCCTGATAGTCCTTGGGCTCAACGATGCGGCCCCGGTCAGCGAACGCGGAGTCGGAAGCGGCATCCATGGGGGTGAGATCATCGTGCGCGGAGAGGTTGAAGAGAGATATCTTGGCACGGGTGCAAAACAAGAGCTGCTCACCAGCGAACAAAGGGCAGATATCCTGCCGGTAATCGAGGATTTTGCACGGGTGTTCACTATCGATAAAGAACCCCTGCTGGCAGCGGACTATTCACGGATCACCGCTGCCCATGCACGACCGTTTGCAAACAAGTACACCTGGGAGTGAATCATGGCAAAGAAAACATATCTGGATCTGAAAAGCGAGGTCTGGGATGCCGGCACCTGTTCCGGCTGCGGCGCATGTGTCGCGGTCTGTCCGGCCGATGCGCTCTCCTTTAGCGAAGGCACATCGGGCATAAGCCCCGTCAGTACCGGGTACTGCAAGCAGGAAACCGACAGCGTCCCGTGCGGGGCATGTTATGCAGTATGTCCCCGCACATCCCCCAAACCGGCCGATACCATCGGGCCGTACCTTGATCTGTCCTGTGCATCGGCAGCATTCGATATCCCGCACAAACAGAGCGGCGGTGCCGTCACCGCCATCCTGGCGAGTGCCCTAAACGAAGGGCTCATCGATTGCGTGGTTTCCGTAACCATGGACCGGTTCACCCTGAAACCATCGTCAGTCATCATCACCGATTCCGAAACGCTCGTGATGCAGGCCGGCAGCCGGTACAGCTGGTGGGTACCGCTCCTGGCTGCGCTCAAGGAAGCGATCATTGTGCGGAAATATAAAAAGATCGCAGTAACCGGCCTCCCGTGTGCAGTGCAGGCCCTTGCACGGATCCGAACAGGTGACAACGACCTTCTCGTGCCGTACGCAGGGGCGATCCGGCTCATCATCGGCCTCTTCTGCACCGAGAGCTTTGACTATTCCCTGCTCACCGAAAAACTCCGCAGGGACTATGCAACTGAACCTCACGAGATCAGAAAGATGGACGTAAAGGGTAAACTCGTGATCACCCGGCACGATGGTAGCACGACAAATCTCCCGCTCAGGGAACTGGAGTCCTGTATCAGGCCCGGGTGTCATCACTGCACCGATCTGACGGCTCTCTTTGCTGACATCTCGGCCGGTTCTGTCGGGAGCCCGGAAGGCTCGACCACGCTCATCGTGCGGACACCCATTGGCAAGGCGTTCGTTGACGCGGCAGTCCGTTCCGGAAAACTTGTCCTGTCACCGGGCGCTGACACTGCGGCTATCGAGAAACTTGCAACAGAGAAGATTGAGAAGAACCGCTCCTGAATATCCTTTTTTTGGTACAAGGTCACGCTTTTTCCGGACACTTTATAATATTCCGGCCGGAATTATTCTTCACGAACCACTCTGTTCGGGTGACACCTATGATAAGGATCCTGTATGTAGATGACGAACCGGCAATCCTTGATACAACCAAGAGGATCCTTGAGAAGCAGGGTTCGTTCACGGTCACCTGTGCTTTATCGGGAAAAGATGCATTGGAACAGATCCGCACAACCCCGTTTGACATCGTTGTTGCCGATTACCAGATGGAGGACATCACCGGTCTTGACCTGCTGAGGATCATCAGGAACGAAAACGATGCGATGCCATTCATCATCTTCACCGGAAAGGGGAGGGAGGAAATTGTCATCGAGGCCTTCGAGAACGGGGTGGATTTCTATGTCCAGAAAGGAGGCGATACCCGCTCCCAGTATGCCGAACTCGCGCACAAGATCGAACAGGCTGTCGAGAGCCGGAAGATCAGGAAGAGACTCGCCCGGTCTGAAGAAAAATTTTCAAAATTCCTCCAGGACTTCGATGGAATAGCCTTCCAGATTAACCCGTCCGGCCGGTTTTTCCTGCTGGAGGGGACCGTTGAGGAGACGACCGGCTATCCCCGTTCGGAGTTTCTCTCCAATTATATCTCCCTTGAGGGGATCATCCACCCGGACGAGAAACGCCGTTTCCTTGACGATATGCAGCACCTTGCAACCCAGCCGGGATACAGGGTCGATTCAATCTTCCGGATCATCAGGAAAGACGGGCATACCCGCTGGCTCCACGGCATGCTCCACAACATCTGTACAAAACAACGGGACATCGCGCATATCCAGGGTGCCCTGTACGATATCACCTACCTCAAGTCCGCCCAGGAGGAACTTGCAAGGACTGAAGAGAAGTGGCGGGCGATCATCACCCGTGCGCCGGTTATCATCTCTGTTCTGGACAGGAAAGGCAGGTTTTTTTTCATAAACAAGACCCACCCCCCGAAAAAGCCGGCCGATCTTATCGGTACCAGTGCCGGAGCATACCTTGCACCGGACCAGGAAGATCTGCTCATAAACGCACTGTACCGGGTCTTTTCTCACGGCGAGACGATGCGATTTGAATCCGCCGTGCCGCATGGAGATACCGTCACCGAATGGCTCGCCCACCAGATAAGCCCGGTCTCATGGAACGGTTCGCATGAAGCCGCCCTTGTGGTATCAACCGTGATTACGGAGCGGAAATGGTTAGAACAGAACCTCCGCGACAGCGAGGAGCAATACCGCGCCATTGTCCTTGCTTCTGGTGACGGCATCATCATCATCGATCCTAACGGAAAAGTCACGTTCGGCTCACCAAAAGTGTACGACATATTTGCTCTTCCCTGCGAACAGCCACTTGCCGGCATTACCCTGCTGGATTTCATCGATCCGTCATTCCGGGCGATTGCTGCTTCACGGATGAAATCGGTTCTCGATGGCGAGCTGGATGCCGAGCCCTTCGAGTACCTGCTCACCAGGCATAATGGAGAACGATTCTTAGGAGAACTGGTGACAACACCCCTGCGGGATGCTTCTGGAGCCATCAGCAGCCTGCTCATCCTGATCCGGGATATCAGTAAAAGAACGTCGCCTCTCCCCGCACCATAGTGCCGATTGAACCGTTTGCATTCACGGGCAGGTTAAAAAGGGAACAGGTGCAGGGTATCAGAGATCGAGGATCTTCCGCCGCACCCGGATCAGGGGCGATCCCCGGCGGAAGAATGCGGCGATGAACGATTCGAACTCCGAATGCCAGCAATCCGCCCCCACATCAACCTGCCATCCCAGCGCAAGTGACTGGCGTACATGCTTTCCGAGACTGACCTGGAGGAGGTTTTCGGATGAGAGCATAGCACGGGCATTGGTAAACTCGCGGAAGACCTCCATCTCGTAATGACCGTTTTTGATGTAGGGTCCCGGCAGGCTCGAAACAATGTGTTTTTCCCGGAACTTCTCAGCATTGACCCGGTTCCAGACCGGCGGACCGACATGGGTACGGATCTTCGGGAGATCCGCTACCAGCAACTCGAAGAGGAAGAGGCAGCGCTCAGGCTGCATGAGGTAATGGGCATGATGCACCACAAACCCGTTGCGTTCCAGGTGCTCGGCAATCGCAGAAACGCTCCGCTTGAGCTGGGGGACAATAACCTCCTCGATATACGGGGGTGTCGGGAAGGTAACGGCATACAATGTTGTGCCACGATCTGCAAGCAGGGCAAAAAGTTCCTCACGCGTAATGGTATGCTGATCCGGAAGCGAGAAGAAATGGATTGATGGTTCTTCAAGATACCCCCGCGCGAGTTCCACAAACGCCACCATCCGGTCGAGCGATACTGCCGCTGCGACATTTCTCCGGGGATCAACCGGGTCGATCATGACGAGCGGTTCGGTGAATTCCTTTGCAGTATGATTCTCGGGATCGATGATAGTCTGCGGTTTCCACTCAGACGCTGCTTTCAGGAGCGGGATGAAGCCCCCGTAATGGAGGATGAGCAGCTCACAGAGATAGCCCGAGAACCCTTCGGTCATCTGGTCTGACCCGTATATGCCACCGGATTTGGTGAACCGTTTGAGGAGGAGAACGTCATCGATGAGCCCGTTGATCTTGTCGGTGATATAGCGGGTGTGGAAGGGCGTCCGGTCAACCGCGCTCTTGATGCAGGCCGCACTCTCCACGGCATAGCAGGGAACGAGATCCACATCCACGTCATCAATTTTTGCGCTGATATAGGGATGCTCAGCATACTTCTCGTGGAAGATGTCCGTAAACAATCCGGCGATTTTCCGGGCAAGCCCGAGACCTTCGGACTCAAGGGCTTCACGGGAGAGATCGGCGTCAAAGAGCATGAAGACGTCGAGATCACGGTCCCCCCGCACCCAGGTATGGCGGGCGATCGATCCGACAACCATTCCCTCTGCCTTACCGCTTGCGGCAATAGCCCCGAGCAGTTTTGTGGCAATCCCGCAGACATGGTCACGCTCTTCCTGCGTTGGCCGGATATCCGCGAGGATCGACTCTTCCAAAAGCGACCGGGTCACCATTTCACCTCAAGCAGGTCCTCATATACCGGGCCGCGCGGCATCAGGGTGCTCTTTTTGAGTTTTATCGCGGAAACCGTACACTCGCCATAGGTCTTCCCTTCCAGCGTCTTCAATACCGAAAAAAGCGATGGGTCGGGATCCCTGATGCGGGCAAGGGTTGCATGCGGAGTGAACTGCCGGGTCTCCTTTGCAAAACCAAGCGGGGCAAGGGCGTCCTCGAGGGTGTGGAAAAGTTCGTTTGCTTTCCCGGAATCACCGATGGTGCACCAGACCGTGAACGGCCTTTTTGGGTTATTCACCGTAACGCTTTCGACCGTTACCACAAACGGCGTGAACGGAACCCTCCGGACTGCATCCATAACCCGGGGCAGGGTACGGTCGTCCACATCCCCAAGGAACTTCATCGTGATGTGGATGTTTTGCGGCTCAACAAAGGTCATGCGGGCAGAAGAGGTGCGAAGCGCCTCCAGAGGAACCTCAAGCCGTGCGCGGATCTCCCTGTCAAGTTCGAGTGCAAGAAACGCCCTGACCATTACGGTACTATTATTCCATTCACCTACTAATGATAATCGCTTCATGGTGCAAAAAAAGGCCATGAACAAACCAAGATTTTTTT
>JBFYKS010000265.1:0-5113 GCA_041305785.1 Methanoregula sp.
GTCTTCGTGCTCTTCCACCATGCGCTGGTCGATGACCTGATCTCAAAGGAGGAGTTCGAGCGGCGGGTGGAGAAGAAGATCGACGAGTGCGGGGATCTCGTGGACGAGCCGACTGCCGCCATGATGGTGGTAGGGGAGCTCGGCCGTGAACACGTCAAGATAAAGGGGCTCGCTGCCAAATCCAGCCTCTTCTCATTTTTCGGGAAGATCATTGACAAGACCGAACCAAAAGAGTTTGACCGGGCCGACGGGGAGAAGGGGTGGGTTGCAACACTCCTGTTAGGCGACGAGACCGGCACCGTCAGGGTCGTGCTCTGGGACGAGAAGGCGGGTGCCGTGCTCGATACAGAGACGGGCGATGTGCTGGAGGTGATCGGGCGCCACCCGCCCCAGCGGGCGCAGGAGATCTATGCCCTTGCCCTGAGGAAAGCCAGCTGCGAGATCTCCTGCACGGTTGCGGCAGCAGGGGGGCTCTCGAACGATCCGGTGGATCTTGACTGTGTCCTGCTCGCCGTCGAATCCCCCCGGACATTTACCAAACGGGACGGCACAACCGGAGAGATGATCGGAGCGGTCATCGGGGATGCAGAGGGGACTGCCCGGCTCGTGGCATGGGTGCCGGAACTTCTCGGAGGCTATGGTGCGGGAACAACCCTGCACATCACCAGCGCCAAACCCTCCGGGCGCGGGGAAGGGAGGGATTACAGCCTTGATGAGAAGAGCACGGTAACCGTTTCCACAACACCCATTACGGTTCCCACAACCCCGCTCGCAAAGGTTGGCGATACCGGCATCTGGTCGGTTAAAGGGGAGATCAAACAACTCCGCGAGCCCCGTTCGTTCACGACACGGAACGGGACCGTATCGTGGGTACGGAACCTTGTTCTTGGGGACGGGAAAGACGAACTCAGGCTCGTATTGTGGGGCGAGAATGCCTTAATCCCGCTTTGCCCGGGCGATTCGGTTGAAGTCTACCATGCAACGGCAAAGGCCGGCCGGTTTGGCGGTATCGAGCTTGGCGTGGGGCGGGGGAGTGTGTTCCGGGTGCCTGCGGAAGAGAGCCGCCCGGTTGTCTTTTCCGGAACGGTCATCGAGACTCCCGGGGGCTTTTTTATTGATGATGGAAGGGACCGGTACCTTATTGAGGGCGAATTTGTCCACGGCTCAGAGGTTACCGTGACCGGGACCCTCACCGGCAGCAGGATCCTGCCGGCGCAGGTGCAACCTGTCACCCTCATGAGCGAAGATATCCTGAACCAGATCCAGCAGTTTATAAAAAAAATCCAGCCGTGATCTTTTCACTTTCACCCCCCGCACGCCCGGGGGTATTTATCCCAGTGTTTAACATCTTGTTGTGCCATAGGAGTGTATAAGAAATGGCTGAAGGACCACTCGAAATTGAAGATTTACCGGGCGTAGGCCCGAGCACTGCAGACAAGCTCCGGGAAGCCGGTTACCTGTCTGTTGAAAGTATCGCAACCGCAAGCCCGGCAGAGCTCTCCGAGGTCTCGGAGATCTCCGAATCCACCGCCAAGAAGATCATCAAGGCAGCCCGGGAGATAGCCGATGTCGGCGGGTTCAAGACCGGCAGGGACATCTTTGAGGCACGAAAGGATGTGAAGAAACTCTCGTTCCGGGTCCCCGAGCTGGACACCCTCCTCGGTGGCGGCATGGAAACCCAGGCCATCACCGAGATGTACGGTGAGTTCGGGTCCGGTAAGAGCCAGATCGTCCACCAGATGGCAGTCAATGTCCAGCTTCCGGTGGAACTCGGCGGCCTTAACGGGAGTGCAATCTACATCGATACGGAAAACACCTTCCGGCCCGAGCGTATCGAGCAGATGGTCAACGGCCTTGAGATCGATGATGCACCGGATGTCCAGGACGTTTTGGACAATATCCATATCGCCCGGGCGCACACGTCCGATCACCAGATGCTCCTCATCGATAACTCCCGCGAACTTGCAGACGAACTCAAAGGCAGCGACAAGCCGGTCAAGCTCTTCATCATCGATTCCTTAACCGCCCATTTCCGTGCAGAATATGCCGGCCGGGGCACCCTTGCTGCCCGTCAGCAGAAACTGAACCGGCACATGCACGAGCTCTTCAAGCTCATCGACCAGCACAATGCGGTGGGACTGGTCACCAACCAGGTCATGTCCAACCCGGCAGTCTTCTTCGGGGACCCGACCAAGCCCATCGGGGGCAACATTGTCGGCCACACCGCCACGTTCCGTCTCTACCTGAGGAAGAGCAAGGGCGGCAAGCGCATTGCACGCCTCGTGGACAGCCCCAACCTGCCCGAGGGCGAAGCACCATTCATCGTGGAAGAGGCTGGTCTCAAATCGTGTTAAAAGCACTCCTCACGGACATCGACGGAACGATCACCGGGCCTGACCGCAGGATAGATACCGGATCGATACTTGCGATCCGGTCACTCATCAGTTCCGGTGTTGAGGTCGTACTGGCAAGCGGGAATACCGCCTGCTTCATGGACGCACTCTCGCGGATGATCGGCACAAACGGGACGTTCATTGCCGAGAACGGCGGGGTGTACCGCATCGGGTATGGCAGCCCCCTCACCATCAACGGCAGCCAGGCTGCCTGCCGCACCGCACTTGCTGCAGTGCAGGACCATTTCCGGGCAAAAGGTACCGAGCTGGAACTCTACAGCCCGGATTACCGGTATGCAGATCTTGCATTTGCCCGGACGGTCCCGGTCGATGAGGTTTTTACCATTCTTAAAGATCACCCGGTGCAGGTCATCGACACCGGGTATGCCATCCATATCCAGTCGCCCGGAATCAACAAGGGAACTGCCCTCGAACTGCTCGCTTCCGGCATGGGACTCCTGCCGGCCGATTTCCTTGCCATCGGGGACTCGCTCAACGATCTCCAGATGCTCAAAACCGCAGGTACAGCCGTAACGCTGGCAAACGGTCATCCGGACCTCAAGAGTATTGCACACTACGTGACCGGAAAAGAGTATGGCGATGGGTTTGTGGAAGCAGTTGAAAAATATTTTTTTATTTCCGCGCAAGATAGCGGTCAACCACAATATAATCCTTGATGTCCTTGACAGCCTCGAACGGGATCTTCAGGATCTTGTCATCTTCCATCTCATAGCTGGCAGTATCAAAGGTCGCGTCAGGGTGAATGAGCATGCCGATAACCTGGCCGGAATCGAAGTCCACCCGGATGTTCTTTAACGTCCCGATGAGCTTGCCATCGTTGCTCATAATCTTCTTTCTTGATAGGCTGCGGGCAAATACACGAGTCATAAAAAAATTGACGATGTATAAATATTTAAAATGTTCTGAAATTGGCGTGAAAATTTGAGTGTTTTTTTAAAAAGAGAAAGGCAGAAGCCTTATTTGAACATTTCCGCGGCCATTCTGATATCCGCTCCCCGCAGGGTCTTCCTGCCGGCATGGTCGGACATCTTCTTGGCTTCTTTTGCGAGGAACGTCCCGTATTCTTCCATCAGCTCTGCGAGGGTCTCGGTGGCATCGGCACTGACTCGTTCGGCACCACCCTTCTTGATGATGCGTTCGACAGCGGCCTGGGATAACTCGGTCATGTGAACTTGATTCCTCCCATACCTTTTGAGCTCAGGTATCTAAAGGTATTTCCATTTTAGAGCGAGGGGAATACCCTTATCACGTCCGATTGCGTGAGGATCCCGACCGGCCTGCCATTCTCGACAACGATAAGCCGGCCGATCTGCATCTCCTTGAACCGGTTGATGACCTCAAAGAGCTTCACATCCGAACCGATCTCCTCAACCTCGTCCGTCATCACTTCAGAGACCGGGGTCGAAAGGGGAAGGTTGTTCTCGATTGCCGAGGCGATATCGCTCATCGTGACGATCCCCTGCAGGGCATCATCCTCGATGACCGGAGCGCCGTGGATGTGCTTGTGGTTGAAAAGGATCAGGGCATCCCGCAGCGTGTCAAGACTCCGGAGCGTTATGAGCGGGCTTCTCATGTACTCGCGGATGGGCTGCTTGGGAAGCGAGATCATCTCGGAGGTTGCAATCAGGAGCGACTGCTTCACCTCGTCTTTCCCGAACACCTCGCCGCGTATCAGGAGCTTGTTGACCGGGGTTGGCCCGATGGTGATCTTGTCCCCGATCTCAAAGAGCCGCGTGCTGCCAAAGAGACGGATGACCGCATGACAGATGTCCGGGTGGCAGAGCGTGGTGAAATCGATCTCCTGAACGGTAGCCCCCTTCACCACCTCCCCGTCCCTGCTGATCGGCACATCGTACTCGCTGCCCTTGATATTCAGATTAAGCTCATGGTAGGCAAGGGCGGTCGGGATATATCCCCCCTTGGGGCCCGGGACGCCATCGACAAGACCGATGGATTTGAGGGCCTGCATCTGGTTGCGCACGGTTCCCGGGTTCCGGTGGATCCTGTCTGCTATCTCTTCACCTTTTATCGAGTGCGAGTGCTGGTGATAGAGGGTGATTAGGGTGATGAGAATATCGCGCTGGATAAGGGACAGGTCCATAACGATAAACCGTATGACGTTCCATAAATATATAGGGAGCGATTTGTGGAATTCGAAAAGATGCCGACAGTGCCAACCGCTGACGAGATCCTTGACCGGAGTTTCAGGCGTGCGGCAAAGAAGATGGCAGAGAAGAACAACAAGGAGCGCGCCAATACCGATTTTGTCCGGGCAGTTGGCGCGGCAGTCCATGACCGGCTGGTCTATATCATACGGGGATTCCCCGAGTTCGAAGACCTGCCACCCTTCTACCGGGAGATGGCAGAGATCCTGTTTGGGATCGACCGGCTCAAACAGTCGCTTGGCGCAGTAGGGTGGGCGGCAAAACACACCAAGATGGTGGGCAACCAGCTCGTGCTCCAGTCCCGCAAAGCCGATGACACCTTGGTTGTCCGCAAGCGGGCGGTGGCCCGGCTCGCTTCGATGGTCCACCAGATCGACAAGGATTTGCGGTTCCTGAACGAGGTCAGAAATGTCCTGCGAAAACTTCCCAATATCGAGGATACGTTCACCATCGTCATCGCGGGCTACCCGAATGTCGGGAAGTCCTCGTTCATCCGCAGGGTATCGTCCGCAGAGCCGGAAGTGGCATCCTACC
>JBFYKS010000266.1:0-3729 GCA_041305785.1 Methanoregula sp.
CGACCACCTATACGCCCCTGCCCGGATGGATTGTGCTTGCCGGTCTTGGGATTGCCGCAGCCGTTGCCGTGATGCAGAGAAGATAACTTTCTTTTTCATCCGTTCTTTTATACAACAGTAATTGCAAACAGGAACCGGAGATATCCCTATGAACCTTCGATTTGTTTTTACCCTCCTGGCTGTTGTACTCCTCGTCACGGGGTCCGCTCTGGCAGATGACTCCTCCGACCAGATCAACACGGCCGGTGCATTGTACTCGGACAGCGTGGATCTTGCCAATGAAGGCAAATTCCAGCAGGCCCTTGACAAGGCAGACCAGGCGCTTGCCATGAACGTCACCTCGATGACCGGCCTCATCCAGTCGAACCGTGCGGGGATCCTCGTCATGCTCGACCGCAATGATGAGGCGATCCTAGCTGCGGATGCGGCGCTGGCAGTTGAAGGGAACCTGACAACGGTTCATTCCATTGCCTGGTATAACAAGGGCAATGCGCTCACCAATCTCGGGCGGATCGATGAGGCCCGGGATGCGTACAACAAGGCGTATGCGCTCGATAATACGCTTGTTCCCCCCAGCCTTGGACCGACCGGAACCGTCCCGTCACCTACGAAGTCCGCCCTGCCAGCAGCCGTTGTCGTTGGTGCGCTTGGTGCAGTGGGCGTCCTTGTTGTAGCTACTCGGGCACAGCGACAAAAATAATCTTTTAAAAAGGCTTCTATTCAGTCATCACCTAATAACAAAATCTGGTGCAGATCTGGCAGTAATTGTCCAAGATGATACGACTCAAAAGCATGTCTGGTCTGTCGAGAATATCGGAGAATTTAACGATAATACTTCTCTTGGAGGTCTAGTTATAATAGACGCAAAGTCTGGCGTTATCCTGGAGAAAGATGCGTTTCTCTGATTTTTAAGGAGTGAATAGCAATGGAAGAAAAATCAAAATGGTTTGATTCGAAAACGATCTTCTTCATAATCCTGTTTTTTTTTGGATTTGTAGAAGGGATATTATTATTCAGATTAAACCTGGCTTTTCAGGTATTCTGGGCCCCATATATTCAGTTTAGTCCATTTTTTGAGGGTGTATCACTGGTCCAGGAAATACTCCTGTTTTGTCTGATCTTCCTTGGTTTTGGATATCTTATAGTCCGAATCAAGGGTTTGTTTGCCACGAATACGGGAAATGAAATGAAGTTCAGTGCAATAATCGGAGTAATTGCAGGAGTGGGGTATGTAATTGTTACAGATTATTACATTGCAACAACTAAACTTATCGGATATCAGTATTATCAAAAATATCTGGTTCCCGATGATCCTTACTCCTTGAAATTCTATGTATCATTTTTATTATCCTGTGAAATTGTGCCATTTCTCCTCGTAGTAATTTTTTTCTCGATTATCCTTCATGTCTACGGTGCAGAATTATATCGATATGCAGCAGAGACCGACAACAAAAACCGTTCATATCTTCCCATAATTTTATTCTCCGGGGGTATCATCCTCATCCTGCTATTGACAGGTTTGTCCTCTGCTGCAGTCACAACAGGAATCATAGAACACCAGTATGGTTGTGCAGGGTGCCATTACTGGGACTTCGTTTCTGTGGAAAAGGCAGGGGTGGATTCGGTTGCGATAACTCTTCTCACCGAAGATCCCTCAACAGCCTGGATTCTTCCCGATAAAAGGCCGGTTTTTGATATTTTCCTGAATGGAATTAATGTGTCAACAGCTGCATCCATTCAGAACCAGGGAATTGCACTGACGCTTGACCCCCCAGGGGGGTTGGAATATAAGAAAGGATCCCGGCTTGTCCTGAAGGGTCCCGCTGTTTTCCAGAATACATCCTTTTGCAATGTAACCGTTATAGAGAAATTTCCGGAATACTCGAGAGTGATAATTTATGAGAACGTATCAAACACGGTGCAACCATGAAATTTGGCTACAGACTATTCTTCTCAGTCCTGATTATTTTTTCAATCTCCATCTCCAGTGCCGGAGCTTACAGCGCAAGCTGTTATGGATATGATGTAACATCGGACTCAAAACCCTGGCCACAGGAGGTTAATTCTGTAGGTCAATGTAACAATGCCAAAGAAATCCTCAATGATGGGGGTTATACCTCCTCCTGCCATACGGATTCGTCCGCTGGAGAAGCTTATAACCAGATGTATCAGGACAATATTTTTCTTTGAACGAAAATTTTTCTCTTCTCCTTATTGACAAACCATAAAAGAAGTCCATGACGAATGGTGAACCGGAATCCCATACCTCGGGTGGATGCCATTCTTCTCGTTGTTGGGGTTCTGACATTTATTTTAATTTAGTTTCCCTCCCGCGCGTTGGTACTGCCTATATCTTGAAGACTTTCAAAGGACAAAATTGAGCTGTAATGGAGGGAGCAGTCCGGCTCTTTGCGGGAGAATTTTGCCAGGCAACGCTTACGGTACCGGATGGTGACGACCGGGATGCCGCGTGGGTGGTCACCCCCACGGGAGCATACTGCCGGCAGGTCTTCCTTGCCGGGGCACTCACGGAAGTGCGCGAGGACGGGGATATGGTCTATGCCCGGCTTGCCGATCCCTCCGGCGGTTTCGATCTCGCCTGCGGCGGGAGGTCGTCGCCGGTTGCTGATACGATTCTGAAGATCCCGCTCCCGTCATTCATCTCGCTGACTGGTCGGCCGCAACTCTACCGCAGGGGCAGCGATCTGGTTCTCTCTGTCCGTCCCGATCATCTCCGGCCGGTCGATCGTGCGGTGCGGGACCAGTGGATACTGAGAACCGCTCAGGCAACCCTTAACCGGCTGGAAACCGCCCGGCTCTCGCTTCTGGGGGAGTACCAGGATGAGCGGCTCGCTGCCGCGCTTCGCCACTACGCGATGAATACGGCCCGGCTGGGTGAGATCGCATCAATGGCCGAAGCTGCCGTCGGCACCGTGAAACCCGCAGATGCAGTCCCGGAAGAGCAGCCGGATGTCCGGGCTCTCATCATCGATCTCCTGAAAGCCCACGGGGGCCCGCGGGGCATGGCGGTTGAAGAGATCATCGATACCCTTGCGGCAACTGGCATCTTCCAGGACGCGGTCCTCGCGGCAGTGGAAGCGCTCATTGTCGAGGACGAATGTTACCAGCCGCAGAAAGGGTTTGTCCGCCTCTTATGAACCTGACCTTCTTCTCAAACGGCCCGCCGGTTGTCATCGAGAACGACGAGCGTGTCCTCGTCATTGCGGACCTCCATTTTGGGATCGAGGCCGATCTCGCGGCTCACGGGCTTCACTTCCGGAGCCGGAGTGAAGCCCGGCTTGCGCGGGCACTCGCGACCATCGAGGAGGCAGATCCTGACCGGCTCGTGCTCCTTGGCGACATCAAGCACAGCATCCCCTCGCTCACGTGGCAGGAGTACCACGAGATGCCGAAGATCCTTGGTGCGCTCCGCGCGAAGGTGCCGCTGGTGGTGTTTCCCGGCAACCACGACATCGGTATCGAACGGTTCCTCCAAAAAGGGGAGATCCGGCCAAAAGAGGGCGCCCTTGTTGATGGCGTGGGGTACCTGCACGGTCACACCTATCCGGCACCGGAGCTTGGCGGCCACCTTTTGGTCATCGGGCACCACCACCCCCTCCTCACGCTCCGGGACGAGGTTGGCTGTGCGCACCAGGGCCCGGCCTACCTCCGGGCAGAACTGGACACCGCCCGGCTGGGGCTGAACTGCGGGCCCGGTGCACCGGTGAC
>JBFYKS010000267.1:0-3586 GCA_041305785.1 Methanoregula sp.
CGGACGGCAAACGTCACATCGGTTATCAGTTTCTTTGCAAGAACCCGGGTAAGGTCATCGATGACTGCCGCGGCTTTGGGATCGCATCCACTGAGCCGTGCAAGCGCCCGGTCCCTTTCCCGGACCCTGACGCATTCGGCCCAGGTGTGGAGCGAGGCAAGCACCTCATCGGCAGACCGGCGGTTGAGGTGCCGGAGGAAGATGGAGAGTTCCGCTTCAACAAATGCATGGGCCCGGTCCGCCTCAGCTTTTCGTGTGCTCATGGTCTGCTCGTTGATGGTGCGGAGGTTGTCGATGGTAAAGAGGTGGACACCGTCAACGGTATCGGCTCCCTCCTCCACATCGCGGGGCTGGGCGATATCGACAAGAATGAGCGGGCGGGGATGCCCTTCTACCGGCCAGCATCGGTCCCTCATCGCCCGGGCAAGATCCTGCCGCCTTATGATCGGGTGGGGTGCGGAGGTGCAGGAGATGACCACATCCGAGAGGGTGATGTAGTGGTAGAGTTCGGGGAACCTGACGGCTTTTCCCCCGATCTTGCCGGCAAGGATCACGGCCCGGCCAAACGTGCGGTTTGCAACGTACATTGCGGTGAGTTTCTTCTCGGCAAGGGCCTGGGCAACCAAAAGGCCCATCTCGCCGCTGCCAACCACAAGGATGTGTTTTCCCTCAAGGCTCCCGATCTCCGCTTCGGCAAGCTGGACTGCCGCTGAACCGATCGAGACCGACCCCCGGTTGATGAGGGTCCGTTTCCGCACTTCGATTCCGACATGAATTGCCTTCGTGACGCAGTGTTCAAGCAGGGGCGAGATGGTGCCGGCTTCCTGCCCGTCACCGAGGGCTTTTTTGAGCTGGCCGATGATCTGGTCCTCGCCGACGATCATTGAGTCGATCCCTGATGCCAGTGCAAAGAGGTGCCGGAGGGCGCCGACATCTTCATGCATGAAGAAACCCCCCCGGCCCTGCTCCGCAAGGAATTCTTTCAGCCCTTCCGGGTCGCCTTCAACGATCACCTCAACCCGGTTGCAGGTCTGGAGGAGGAGGGCTCCGGTAAAGCGCTCCTTTGCCGCAGCAAGGAAGGACGTTTCGTCCCCGAACCGGAACGCCTCAATGGCACTCACGTTTGCAGTGTGGTGGCTGACGCCCGCAATGGCGATCATCACGCCGGCCTGCTCCGTCATGACAAATACCTCGTCCGGACATCCTCCCAGACATCGGGGCGCTTTGCTTCGAGCGCTGCCCAGACTGTCGGGTCATGAAGGACCTTTGCGATGATGGAAGAACGTCTCTTCTGGTCGGGTTCCTGTACCCTGAGCACTTCCCGCAACCGGGTCTGGAGTGCGATCATGTCATCCAGTGCAGGGAACGCGTCATCGATCTTCTCGCGGATGTAGCGGGAGACCGCCGGGCTGTTGCCCCCGGTACTCACCGCAATCGTGTAGTTCTCCCCCCGCGTGACTGCGGGCATGATCACATCGCCGGTCTCACCATTGGCATTGTTGAAGAGGATCCCGGTTGCCCTGCAGAGCCGGCCGATGCGGTTGTTCACCTCGGGGTCGGAGGTTGCGGCAATGACCAGAAACGCTCCCGTGAGTATGGCGGCAAGGTTCCGGCCGGACTCGGTCACAATGTCGAGATCTTTTCGGGTTACCTTCATGTCATCGAACGCGGGAGCAAACGAGCGGCTCACCACCACGACATCGGCGTTACCGGAAAAATAGGTGGCCTTGCGTGCGGCCACATCCCCCCCTCCGAAAATGACGATGCGCCGGCCGGAAAAGTCAATGAAGAGAGGAATCATCTGAATATTATTAGGGCAATGACGTTACATTAAGATGTTGGATTGCATGCCGGAATGCCGGATCCATCGACCTGCGGTTCGATACGCTTAAATTGTTTGACTCCCCACATTGTAGAGCACACTGCGCCGATAGTGTAGTGGTTATCACTAGGCGTTGCCAACGCCTAAACCCGGGTTCGAGTCCCGGTCGGCGCACTCGATTTTGCAAACGTTTTTTCCCGGTACGGGAACGTGTCGTCTGCCTGAAAACCAGTGAAATTAAAAAACAACCCTTGCGGGAAAAAGTGTAGTGTTGGAAAGAAGAATCTTACTTCTTCTTCGGTGCCGCCTTCTTTGCGGGCGCCTTCTTTGCCGGCGATTTAGCTGCCGCCTTCTTTGCTGCTGCCATGGGGATCCACCTCCTACCGGAAAGGGTTATATTCCGTGTTAATTTAGCAATTAATAAATATTTTGGTCGCAATTGCGTTTTGGGGCGCAGAATTCCCCCAAACCATCACTTATTTCCAAGGAAACTGGCCGCATCAGACCGGAAACGAATTAACATCCAGATATGTCACGAAATGCGCAATCCTTAAAATTGAATCCCGTTTTAAAAAATACAATCAATTGAAGGTTTTCATCCGGTCACTATCCCGGACTTTCCGTGCGTCTTATGGCTCCTGCGCACCTGCTGTATTTTCCCGGTAAAAAAATGCGGCATCGATCCGGAACCGGGTTCACGGCAACCTTTATTCACCCGCACACCAACGTAACGACCATGAACAAACGGTTTCTCCTCGGTCTTGCGGGTGGTCTTGCGGGTATCATCACGGCGGGGTATGTTATCGCCAATTCGGCATCCAACGATGTGACCCTTGCGGGCATCCAGACTGCACTCTTCTCAAGCCTCGCCCTGATGGGAGCTGCCATTGCAAACAAGGAGACCCGTTTTGCCGGTTACATGCTCATCTCTTCAGCGGTATTCATCACGCTCTGTATCCCCATCGCCGGATCGTTTGCCCTGCTTATGCTGTATATGCCAACCGTCGTCATTCTTGGCATCGCTGCCGTGGTCTGCTTTATGGATGCGTCAGCGGCTGAAGCTGAAGAAGATACCGGGATCCCCCCCGAATAACTCTTTATCAAAAATTGTATTGACCGGATCAGGGTTCCGGTTTTTCCCGGTCCGGTCTCTGGTGAGGAGCACTCCCGCAATAGACCAGTGCTTTTGTCTTGTCGAGCACCTGCCGGTTGATGACCATGATGGCAACCGCCATCATCCCGGCAAGGAATATGACATGGAAGAGGAAGGCAGCATACTGGTCCCCTCCGGTTTCGATCAGCCGGGCCAGTGCATACACTGCTGCCGCAGCCACAACTGCTGTTACGCAGAGGAGGCTTGCCCGGAGCGCTGTGTACATCCGGCTGTGGAGATCCGGAAAGATCAACAGCCCCATCAGGGCAATACCTCCAAACCCGATGCCCGCCACGAGCAGCAGGCAGATGAGGATATCGGCAACCAGGCTGCTCATGCTCCCGCCTCCCTTGCAGAGGAACCCTTCGCGATCACCGCGGCATACCCGAGCAGGGCAAGGATGATGGTCACATCGAGCACGAGAATGTTCCCGAGAGCGATACTGAGGACAAGACCTGCAACCGCGGCAATGGTGATGGTCACCGCTGCTGCCACAATCCGGTCATAAATTACCGGTATCCGGACTACGCGAACGAGGGCACATGCTGCCAGGAGCACAAGACAGAATGCGGCAAAAAACCACGGATCGATCATACGTTTCTCTCTAGTAC